>JAZLHD010000160.1:0-1020 GCA_045616645.1 Paludibacteraceae bacterium | reverse complement strand
TAGGTTTTCGGTGCATTGGATTCTCACCAATGTTTTCGCTAGTTATGCCGACATTCTCACTTCTGCTTCGTCCATCAGTCCTTACGGTCTAACTTCACTCTACAACAGAACGCTCCCCTACCCATTAAGTAAACTTAATGACGCAGTTTCGGTTATATACTTGAGTCCCGGTGTATTTTCGGCGCGGAGTCGCTTGACCAGTGAGCTATTACGCACTCTTTCAAGGAATGGCTGCTTCTAAGCCAACCTCCTGGTTGTCCCGGGAACTCTTCCTCCTTAACCACTTAGTATATATTAGGGACCTTAACTGGCGTTCTGGGCTGTTTCCCTCTTGGCCACGGATCTTAGCACTCGTAGCCTCACTGCTGGATAATAACATTACCGGCATTCGGAGTTTCACATTGTTTGGTACAACATTTCGTCGCCCGCACAAAACCAGTGCTCTACCTCCGGTAAGATAAGTCCTACGCTGTGCCTAAACGCATTTCGGGGAGAACCAGCTAGCTCTTGGTTCGATTGGCATTTCACCCCTAACCACAACTCATCCACCGATTTTTCAACATCGGTTGGTTCGGCCCTCCACGTAGTGTTACCCACGCTTCATCCCGGTCATGGTTAGATCACCAAGGTTCGGGTCTAATTCCAGTTACTTAACGCTCTATTCAAACTCGATTTCTCTGTGGCTCCGGATATTATCTCCTTAACCTTGCAACATAAGATAACTCGCCGGCTCATTCTTCAACAGGCACGCCATCACCCTATCAATAGGGCTCTGACTGATTGTATGCTAACGATTTTAGGGTCTGTTTCACTCAGCTTCTCACTGTTCTTTTCGCCTTTCCATCACTGTACTCGTTCACTATCGGTCACTGACTAGTATTTAGCCTTACCGGATGGTCCCGGTGGATTCAGACAGGGTTTCACGTGCCCCGCCTTACTCGGGATACTTAAAAGAGATTATTTATTGTCAATTAAGAGGCTGTCACTCGCTATGGCTCACCTTTCCAGATGAATTCATCT
>JAZLHD010000159.1:0-2046 GCA_045616645.1 Paludibacteraceae bacterium | reverse complement strand
TAGACCGTTCCATATACGAGATTCTACAGATTCTAAACATCTCACTTACTGATACAACTCCACTAGTTGACCTATTCTGTAAATCTAATTTTCAAGATGACAAAGACCATTTGGCTCTTAATGAACCGTTATTATTTGATGATTTTTAATTGTTATTTTTTTTAGTAGACACTAGTGTTTAATTTTGTAAAAAATAGTTTTTTTCTTGCATATATCAAAAAAAAGTTGTACCTTTGCAGCCGAAAATGGAAAACTATCACAAGGTATCTACTCTAAATCTAAAAAATTATGACACATTTTATGGGATTCAGTTTGCCAATTGGTGATAGACCAAGGCAACAAGCACAAAGTATTAATACAGGAAAAGAACACGAATATTTTAGAGCTAACTTTACCCGCCCAATGCGACGTGATATACGTCCCGTGTCTGTTGGCGAATCCGTTGACTGGCGAACAATGTATAATTGATGCTATCTTAGATACGGGTTCTCAACATTCTGCGATTAGTCAAGAAGTTAGCGATGCTCTGCAACTTAGCCGTGGAACTGAGATTCATGTTGAGGGTAGTGCCGGTATAGCAGATGGCTGGGAGTCAGAATGTATCGTGGCTATGTCGGAAAATGACAAGTGGTGTGTTCAAGTAGATGTTCTTCCCTTATTGCCTGTACACATGGTAATCGGTATGGATATAATCTCAACAGGCAATTTATCTTTGTCCTACGAGAAAGATAATTATATTTTTCGATTTGAACAATTAGCGGTCAAATAATCGTGCCCCCAATAAATGCCACCTATAATACAAAATATCGCAAGCAATTAAGAATTGCCCCTCCCTAACACAACATAGGGGGGGGTAATTCGTTGGTAATGAGATACTTATAATAAAATATCAGCTTGGCTGATTAAAATACCCCATTTATTAACCCACAAAACCAATCTTTTTATGTGCCATTTTTTATTATCTATTCTGTTGGCTGTTCCCTATTTGGGAAGCAGTCATTATTGGACACAACTCAGCGATACCGCTGTGACGAAAACTCCAATTATTAAATCCGAAGTTGCCCAAGGGGGCAATAACTTGTACGCTGTCTGGATGGAAGAACCTGTTGACGATATGCGTGCTATTCGTTTCCGTCGCTCAGGCGATAACGGCTTAACATGGGACGATGCTGTGCTGATAGACCGTCAACATCGTTATTGTAACTGCTCCCGAAACATGCAGATGATGAAAGCAGACGGCAACAACGTCTATCTGCTATCCCAGACGTTGGAGACAAGTTTGTATCTTTTCCGTTCAGCCGATGGCGGACAGACGTTCCAACGCGTGGTGGTAGATTCACTTCCTGAAAATCAGAGGGGAGGAGCTGACTATGCCAAATATGAAGCTTATCTTATCGAAGCCCAAGGGCAAGATGTGGTGGTGGCATACCAACGCACAAGGAATATTGGTGGCACTAAAATATTTGTAGCTATCTCTCACGATGCAGGTGTCACCTTCCAAGATACGCTTATCAACGAAGATCAGAGTGGTTCCATTTTATATGGACTAACCTACGATAAGGGGCGTTGGAGTGTGCTGCATCATGATTACAGTTGGTATGGCGGATTAACGTGGGGAATAGTATATGTCACTTCCGGTCATGAGTTGGAGTTCCAGACTACGAAAGCCAGTCCCGTAACGGATAGTGGCAAGGATAAAGCCAATATGTCTACTATAGGTACGAAAAACTATCATCCTGTTATGTGTCAAATAGGCGATACGATTCATGTCGTTATGGACGCGCAGGTGGTAGATAGTGAACCTCGCAAAACGGTTTATCGCCGTAGTGATGATGGCGGTGTGACATGGACCGACCCGATTATTCTTCCCAGTAAGGCTGAAAGCGGTGACCTCAAGCAAGTAATCGCACGCAACGGGCATGTGTATGTGGCAGATGGTGATGAATCATCGCGTGTGGGCATACACATCTCGCACTACAACGGCGCAACGTGGGAGCATCATAACGAACTGACTGCTGAAAACTCAAGACAGTATTGGAACGGAAC
>JAZLHD010000158.1:0-13576 GCA_045616645.1 Paludibacteraceae bacterium | reverse complement strand
CTCCTGCTCTTGCTCCATCCAGTCCATCGTGGCGGCACCATCGTGTACCTCACCAATCTTGTGAGTCAGACCTGTATAGAACAAGATACGTTCCGAAGTCGTAGTCTTACCGGCATCAATGTGAGCCATGATACCGATATTTCTATTATATTTCAAATCGTGTTTTGCCATTTCCTTAATAATAACAGACTAATACCTTGAAAATTTTTAGAAACGGAAATGTGCAAATGCACGGTTAGCCTCTGCCATGCGGTGCATATCTTCTTTACGTTTGAAGGCACCACCTTGGTTGTTGTATGCGTCCATAATCTCACCGGCTAATTTCTCAGCCATCGAGTGACCACCACGTTTACGAGCGAAGGCGATCATATTCTTCATTGAGATGGACTCTTTACGGTCAGCACGAATCTCAGTAGGCACTTGGAAGGTTGCACCACCGATACGTTTCGACTTAACCTCTACCAGAGGCGTAATATTATCCAACGCTTGTTTCCAAATATCCAGAGCAGATTTCTCTTCGGACTTCATTTTGTTGCCCACGAGCTCTAATGCGGAATAGAAAACACGGTAAGAGATATTCTTCTTACCATCAAGCATGAGGTGGTTCACAAACTTACCCACCATTACTTCTCCAAACACCGGATCTGGAAGAATCACGCGTTTTTTTGGTTTTGCTTTTCTCATTGTTGTAACTTTTTTAATTGATTGTTTACTTGGTTGTCATCGCTTCAGGGTGTGTTCCCTTACTCAACCGATCAACCCATTCTGATTCTACTTTTTAGCTTTCGGACGTTTAGCACCATACTTACTACGACGTTGCAAGCGGTTAGCCACACCGGCGGTATCTAAGGTACCACGAACAATGTGATAACGTACACCCGGAAGGTCCTTCACACGGCCACCACGTACCATAACGATACTGTGCTCTTGCAGGTTGTGACCCTCGCCGGGGATGTAAGCGTTCACTTCTTTTTGGTTCGTCAGACGAACACGAGCCACCTTACGCATAGCGGAATTAGGCTTCTTAGGAGTGGTTGTGTAAACACGTACACATACGCCGCGACGTTGAGGGCAACTATCCAGTGCCGGACTCTTGCTTTGGTCGATAAGTTCTGCTCTTCCTTTTCTAACTAATTGTTGAATTGTTGGCATTGTAACTTAATTGTTTTTGGTTAATTGATTTTATTATTCAAATCGGCTCTCAATAGCCGTATTTTCTTGCGTTATTTATTTATATATTTATCGCATTTGCGGGATGCCTGTGCACACATCGCGCGAAAAAGCCTACAAAAGTACAGCTTTTTTTTGACATGTGCAAATATTTTGTGCTTTTTTTATGAAAAAAATGCATTTTGCCACAAAAATGTGCCAAAATTCCACGTCTCTACGTCCAAAAATCGATTATTTGAACCCGAAAACGAAATAGACAGCCAGCACTAACAATGCGGCTGCCACGAGGTGGTTCCATCTAACTTGCGTATGGAATGCCAGCACCGAAAAGATGATAAAGACAACGAGTGTTATCACCTCTTGTATGACCTTGAGTTGCATCAAGTTAAATGGTCCTCCGTTGCCCTCAAATCCAATTCTATTGGCGGGCACTTGGAGACAGTATTCAAAGAAAGCCACGCCCCAACTAAGCACAATGACCGCAATCAGTGGCCATTTCTTAAACCATGGATATTCGGCTAATTTGAGGTGGGCATACCAAGCGGTTGTCATAAAGACATTCGCACAAACTAATAATCCTATTGAATAAAATCCTTGCATATATAAATACTATAAACTTTCAACTATCAAACTAGACGGCTTCTCTAAACTCTAAACTATAAACTCTAAACTATCAAACTAGACGGCTTCTCTAAACTCTAAACTCTAAACTCTAAACTCTAACGGGTAGATATGCTGTCTTAACATTCTGCATTGCATTCCATATAGACTCTCTCACGTTGGGATTGAGTTGTTCTAACTGTTGGACGAGTGTTTTCATCTCATTACGGGCAGAGGCGTGTTCAAAAGGGCACACTTTGACTTGTGTCTCATAGCCTTGTTGTTCCGCATGGGTGGCAATCTGTTTTTCTTGTAAAAGACATAGTGGTCGAATAATCTCTATCGGCATCTTGTCCATTTTCAGCCGTGGAGGGTTTGTAGCGAACGTTCCCTCGTAGATGAGGTTCATGAGTAGAGTTTCGACGATGTCGTCCTTATGGTGTCCGAGGGCGATTTTATTGCAGCCCAGTTCTTGAGCGGTATCGAAGAGCATTTTTCTGCGGTACCACGAGCATAAAAAACAAGGAGTTTTATCCCCTTGTCTTTCTCCGAACGAGGTTTGTTTAACGATGAGAGGGATATCCCACTGTGCGCAGAAGGAGCGCAGGTAGGGGGTATCTGATTCGTATTGAACCTCCGCCATGCGCACGTGCAGGGCTGTTACGCGGAAGCGGGGTACATATATTTTTGATCTTTGCCCCAATAGTTCTATCAAGGCCAAACTATCTTTTCCACCACTTAATCCGACAAGAATATGGTCGCCATCGGCAATCAGTCCATATTCTGCACAGGCCTTATTAAACAATCTTGTTATATTCACTTTTGACTTTTGGTTTTAACTCTACGGGACAGACTTTTGATGAAAAAACGTGCAAAATTACTATAAAAAAACCACATTTGCAACTCAAAATGCATTTTTTTTGCATTTTTTTTCTAAAATATTTGGTAGTTTGAAAAAAATGTTGTACTTTTGTACCCGCTTTCGAAAAAAAGCAGTGATCTTACAGACTTCGGGTTGTTCCGAAAATGCGATGATAGCTCAGTTGGTAGAGCACGACCTTGCCAAGGTCGGGGTCGCGAGTTCGAGTCTCGTTCATCGCTCAATGCAGGATCCGTTCCTGCATTTTTTGGTCTTAAAAAGATGATAGGGTTCCCGCAAAGTACTACTTTGTGGGAAAAAGGAGGAATCGCGGGTACTTCTGCCAAGGCGGAGCCTTGGCATCGTACTAAGCGGATTCCGACGCAGCCCAGATGGCGGAATTGGTAGACGCGTGCGTTTCAGGTGCGCATGCCGCGAGGTGTGCAGGTTCGAGTCCTGTTCTGGGCACGCGACGCGCAGGTGGTGAAATTGGTATACACGCTACTTTGAGGGGGTAGTGATCGCAAGATCGTGTGAGTTCGAGTCTCATCCTGCGCACAAGAAAAGGAAGGCAATCGCCTTCCTTTTCTTTGTTGATAACCTTAAGTGCAGCGCCTCAAAAAAGTTAGAAGTGCCAAAAAAACACTTTTTTTGACAAAAATTCATAAAACATTTGGTTATATCAAAAAAAAGTGTACCTTTGCAAATCGAAAATTTGATTTTCTAATTGCACATTTTAATATAACAGCTTTATTATGAGTGATTTAATACGTACCCTTAGGTTCACGTCAGTGTGGTAAATCCACGTTGATGAAGATGTTTATGGAGCATCATCCGGATGAGACGTATATAGTTTGTCCTATTCAAGGCTCCTATCCTTTACGCGACCATGTTCATGTCGTTGGCTTGAAGGAGTTAGTTGCCAAACTATAGCCCCGTATATATAAAAATGAGCCCCATGCATACACACGAGGCTCGTTTTTACTACAGTTGAAAACTTTCAACTCTAAACTTTTCAACTAGACGGCTTCTCTAAACTCTAAACTCTCAACTTTAAACTATTACCGCAGCTCCGCTCCGGTAGCGTTATACACACGCCCACCATTGATGAGGTAGATGTTACCGTTGATGAGCAACTTTTGGGTCTTATCGGTCGGCAGGTTGAATTGCTCAATCTTACCCTCGAAGGAAGTAGGCGTTTCGCCACTCTTCTGCTTGAGTTGCAGATAGAAGCGATCCTTATACTCACCCTTATTGAGGGTAACCATAGCGGACATCAAGTCGAGCGGTGTGGTCGTTTGTTCAAAGGCATCGAACAAGTTCACTTCCAGACCTTCGAGGCTCTTCTCTAACGCAATGTCGTAGGTGCCGTTAGCGGTTACCTTCACATTCAGCGGAACGAGTTCGATGTCGAGAGGCAGGGTGCTACCGGCATAGAGTACATCCTCGTTAACAGAAGCAATCTGAGCGCAGTTCTCTTCAATCTTCGTCAGTTCCATATTCTGGTCAAAACCAAGCGTTCCGTTCTTATGCAAATTAACGAACGTGCGGTCGAGTTGCTCACCTTGTGCGTTGTTCAGTTCAATGGTCAGCATGCCGCCTTTGAAATCCGGATTCTCCATATAACGAGGAGCTTGAGCCGTAGGCGTTACATCATCACTCTTGGTGAAGGGTTTCCAAGTCAAAGTACCACCGAACTGAGTCATATAACCATGGAAGGACTTCATCGCATTATCTTCAGCTACGTTATGTTCTTCATAGCGACTTCCTGCTTTGCCCGCTTGATTATACGTGTAGTAATATGTCAAGTTGCCTTCAGCAGTAGTTGCTACACCGATATTGTTATAACTTACCGGACCCAAAACTTTCCAGTTGTTATCCAATGTCTCACGCCCCTTAACCGAGCAAGGATTGTTAGAATATGTTACCGTACTGGTTGAACCTGAATAGCTAATCTCGAATTTCGAACCGACAGACGGGAAGTAGAGGCGTTTAATACGTTTCTCAACTTTTTTCTTACCATCCTCACATCCGTCTCCTCCCTCGCAAGGTTCCTCAACACCAATACTCGGCCATGAGGCAGCATTTGTTTTATCAAACACCACTACATATCCCTCACCGGCATGCATGGTCTCGTTGCGGCGCATCCACTTCCAGAAGCCTTCCGGATTATCCTCTTTGAACCAACCATGAGTAGCACGAGTAGCGCCGTCATAGCGTTGAATGCCCCATGTTCCAGCGGTAGCGTTTCCGTTACCATCCAACGTGACATAACCTTCTACACCGAAGACATCGCTAATCTTAACATCGAAAGGCAAGCATATCCAGTAAAGTTGGTTATCATCAGAGGTGCCGGAAATCTTATTCGATGTTACCTCCAAGATATACATCATATTCTTGAGGCTTGTCAGTTTGGCGTTATTGGTTTTACCCGTCTCTGAATAGGTAATTTGCGCTACATCCACATTATCAATCAAACCGGTATTACCCTCTTCTTTTTGGATAAAGAGCACATCGGCATCAACAACCTCGCTGGTAGTAATTTCTTTATTACCGGGTTCCCATGAAGCCATGAGTCGGTTCTTTTTATAGTCATAGGTGATACGTAGAGCATAGAGTCCATCCGTATTTTCACCCATTACTTCCAGCGGTTTGGGTTCATCGGTGTCCTCGCCCTTATCGTTTTTGTTATAGCCCAACAAGTGCGTGGTTTGTCCATTATAAACGCTCTTTAAGATAACCGTAGAAGGATTCGTTCCGTCAGCAGCTACATAAACCACTTTCTCATATACCCAGTCGGAAACGTCGTTGAACTTACTTTCCGTCAATTCAGCATTTGCGTCGAGTTGTTTTACTTTCGCATCATCGGCATAGAGGTGACCATCCGTACTATAGACATTGAGGAAATTATTATCGCTTGAACCGCCAATAATTGCACGTTTGAACTCGTTAGTCGTAGGTTCATAACTGAAACGAATGTTAGCACCATTCGTGGACTCATAAACATAACCTCCGCCATCTGTAAACTTGTCGTTCTCAATCATTCCTGCGAGGTTATCGTTGTAGTCGTTAGCCACATCGGCTTTCACGTTCACCTTACCATCCGTTCCTGTACCCGTCTTCGCTACGTTCTTCACCCAATAATAACTATAGGTCTCGTTCTTATTGGGACGTTTCGTAAACTCAATCATCACATTGTCATCATTGGTCTTGTAGTCATTCCACATGCCACCGGCACCATCTGTACGGATGTAGTAGTTGCCCTTGTAAGCACTCAGACTTGCGAATCCGGTAGCAGCGATATTGATTGTTGCCACATAAACGTATGCGGAATCAAAGCCGGTTGTGATAGGATCAGATACCACGCCATTGTGCACGATACGAACGGTACCACCGGTATAGGTTGCATCGTTGGACTTAGGAGCAAAGAAAGAAACTTCCTGTTCAAGGTCACCAATCGTGTTGGACTTATAGGTATTACCATTCTTCATAGTGATTTCTACGTAGTACTCGTTCGCAGAGCAGAGACCTGTTTTTGGTGTTGCGGTACGTTTAGTGTCCTTATCCGTTCCATAACTAATTGAGTAGCAAGTGTTCGTCGTGCAATTCTTAATATCTTGTGTCTTACGCCACTGTTCACTTGCACTTTGGTTAATATCCTCGCCATACCAGAACATGAACTCGAAGCCGTCAATCATAGGAGCGGTAACGGAGAAGACTTTAGTATCCTTGTTGTAGGACATATCCATGTCTTGCGTCTTTGTAGCATCGGTGCCCCAGAAGTGGATATGAACCAAACCGGTCTTGGACCAGTAGTCGTCATCTCCCGTTGCAGGTTTTCCTTCTAACGTTGCTTGAATAATAATAGGCGCTGCCACATTGACTTTGAGGGTTCTTTCTACGATATAAGGATCTTGTTTGTTATTCTGATAACGCACAGTTACCGTTTCCGAACCAAGCGCTTTACCGGTAATAACAAGGTTGGTACCATTTTGCTCATAAGTGGCATAAGTGCCACCACCAGTAACCGTAATCGTAACATCTGTTACAGCAGTACCATTACGTAGGGTTACATCGGGTTTCACTTTGTGTTGACGATTAACGAAGGTAGAAACCTCACCCGGGAAGTTCGCTACGGTAATGTCGCCGAGGTAAATAACGGAGATTTCTTGTGCATTAGGATTCCAAGTGAACTCATATTCACCAGCCATCCATGGAATAATTTCTACGTTATGGTCACCGGCATAGATTTTTGCATTCCTTGTATCACTCGTGATTTTCTTTTCCCCATCACTGGATTGTCCATACCCATACCAGTTACCATCGCAATTGCGCCATACTCGGAACTGATCCTTATAAGCGTCACCACTACCTGCATAGGTCTTAATAACCGTCCAGTTACCATTATTATCCTTCTTGAAACGCATATTCTCATTAGGCTTCCAATTCTCGGATTGCATCATGAGGTAGTCTTCTGGTTCATCGCCAACCATATTATACCAATCACCTTTATAATAACCAGATTTATTATAAGTCTTGTCATAATCAGACACCACAAATAGCGGGTTATTACATGGATAGAAATCTCCCCTATAAACAACATTCGTTTCAAAAAATCTGTCTGCTCCGGATTTAGAATCTTTAGTAAATGCTATATGACTATCCATTCCTTGACTTCTCAAATATTCAACATCATAATACATATAGTATATATTATCATGTCCCAAGGGTTGCATCTCATGAGGACCGGAAATACATCCCCAATCACTTCTAGAGCCGGTTCCACCTTTGTCAGTATTTTCTAAGAAATATTCATTCTTGTAGAAATAAGCGTAAACCTTACCATTATTACTAAATGCAGTGTTGGTTTGGAAATAGAGTTTCGGCATTATCTTGAAGTTCGCAATTGCCTTACCATCACCAGTAGCGGTTACGTGAATGGTATAGTAGGTTTTAAGTTGTTCATCTGTTTCTTTCGCTTTAGCGCCACCTGTTAGTGTCCAACCGGCAAACGAATAACCATCATTAGGATTGACAGTTACTTCCCATGATACTTCACCGGTCTTCTTTGTTCCGGAAGGAGTAACAGTACCGCCACCACCGCCATTAGAGAACTCGACATCGTAAGTAGCAAACTCATCCAACTCGTACCAAACTTTCGTTTCGTCGAAATAGATGACTACATAACCCGAACGATTGTCATCCGAGAAACAAGGTTGATGTTCTCCCTCGGCACTCCATGCACGAGCGTGTTCTTCTCCTCTATCGGCAAGTTTGAATGAATTACCATTCTCAACTTGTCTATATGTAGAACCATCCCACGTACTTCCTGAGGTAGTAGACGTTGAACGCAAATAGAAATATTGATACAAATCACCACTTCCACTAAACTTGGTGGACAAATCGGATAACGTTGCATTAGTTACCAACTTATAGTAATTCTGTTCGCTATCCCATGTCATCTCAATAGCACGGCAAGCAGTAGCCCATTGCGCTGAAGTTTCAGTCGAAGTTCCATCATTGAAACTATTAGTCCACGTGATATCGCCGCCCTCACTGCGTTTCTTATTTGCTACATGCATACGACCTTGTACATATACGTGCATTTGTGTCCACTGCGCATAGAGGGTAGCCGTACCGCCGACAGCATCGTTAGTCCAAGTATTTGCCGTAGCAGTACCATTTGCACCATAGTATTGCGTACCACCAGAAGTTGCATCATAGTAACCTTTGAACTTATAACCCACGCGGGTAGGAGCAGTGAAACCTTGTAATGTCGGCATTGCAGCATCATACGTGGCGGTTACTGTTTCCGTTTGTCCACCCGTACCACCATTCTGATCGAAGGAGACGGTGTAGGTTTTGGCGGTCCATTGGGCAGTCACAGTTTGATTACCAGTTGTTCCTTGTGTAATAGACGCAGGCTCCCAACCGGCAAAGGTGTAACCGGTGCGCTCTGTTGTAGGAGCAGAGAAGGGAAATTCGTCCTCAATCGTATAAGTAGCAGGGTTGGAATGTGCTACATTATGAGTTTCATTATAGGTAATGTTATAAGGAATAGCCGTCCAAGTGGCGGTGATCGTCTTGTTACCCGTAGAACCATGGGCGATTTGGGTAATAGGATTATCATCACAAGTCCAACCAGCAAAGTTATAACCGACGCGAGTAGTGGGACTAGTCAACGCAAACGTCTCTGTCTCAACGGTATAGTTTGCAGGATTAGTTTGAGTAGTTCCTTCCAAGCCGTCGTAGGTGAGGGTGTAAGTTGTAGCTTTCGCATTTGCGGTTACAATAACAGAACCGTTAGTAATAGTCACATTAGTAGAAGCAGCTTTCACATTTTCAAAACTTGCATTCTCCGAAGGGGCGGCAGACCAATTAGCAAACTCATAACCATTATCAAATCCAGTTGCCGAAATTGCATAGGAATGTCCCAATTCGATGGTCGCTTGGTCTCCTGATACCGTAGTAACGTGCGTGCCTTTTGCCACTTGCAGTGAGAAAGACGCATCCTTTGTATATTTAGCCGTAATAGTTTCTCCATCTGCTGTTGCGTTAATTGAAATAGTTTTATTAGTAAGTGTACTACTTGAAGTTACCCCCTCTGTCAACACCCACGTGCTAAATGTATAGCCGGCAATATCAGGAGCTGTAACACTTTGAGAAGTAACAATACCAACTCCTTCTACGGCAGATCCTGTACCTATTTGTGTGTTCGCTTCGTCCTTGCACACTACAGCTACGGAGTGAAGAGTCTCTTTCCAGTTCACCGTTGCCTTTTGGCTATTAGCAGAAGGAGTCCAAGTTGTTCCAGAAATAGTACCGCCAGAAGTAACCGTAATATCCTTAAATTCATATCCGGTAGCCGGAGTACCTTTGGTGATGGTCACCGAAGAACCTTTAGCCACTTTAGTTGCAGATAGAGTAGAAGCAGATTGCATTGTGCAGCCGGCATCCTCTATTTGGAGGTCGGTATAAACTACTGTGTAGTAAATAGTCTTTGAAGATTCGGCACCCTGTAAAGTATTATCTGATGTGTTAATGCAACGAGCCTTTACCTCTATCATTCCAGAAGTTGTAAGATTTCCAGTTGTATATGTTGCTGTTGTAGAATAATCGCCAGAGCCGAACTTATAATTACGGTGAGAATTGCCATCAGTATGTGCCTTTTCGCTGGAAGCGGAGAGTGTAAGAGTTGTTCCATATTTTACTAAATAAGGATTGCCTTCTGTACCATCGCCACCATATGTCGTGCTCGTCGCAGAAACGGAGAAGTTAGTAACGGCAGGAGGCTTAATATAGAAAGTCCACTTATAATGATGACCAGAATTATCTACATTACTCCAATTGGCGCCGTCACTATATTTAAAAGCAACGTACCACCAATATTCAATAGTGTAGTTACCAGAACCATCTGTAACATTTGCTATTGTTTGGTTCCAGTTGGTATTTTGAATTTCATAGTCGCCACTCTTGCCAGAATAATTCATATATCCTTCTTTTTGAATTTCTGTACCAGAATTTACTTTATATGACATATACGCGTCACACATAGGAGACCAGTTAGAAGAACATTTCCAATATCCTTGTGTTAAAGTTAATTTGGATGTTAACTCGCCTAGCTCCCATTTCTCATTAGAATTATTATCACTACTATAACAATCCTTATTCTTTTCATCTCCATTGAATGTAAACTTGTAGTAAACTGATTTTAAGGACTGATCCGCCCACGCATTGGGGCTGATTAATAACATTAGCAGAAAGACTGCTAGAAATTTAGTTAATTTTTTCATAATGATTTGAATTTTAATTGGTTAATAAATAAAGATTGTTTTGATGTTTTGATTATATTTTGTTTCGCAGTATTTTTCTAATTATTTCATTCATATCCTCATTATCAGAAATATTATTTGCATATTCTATAAGTTTATCCGCAGATAAATCCAAGAAGGGTTCAACTAATCCATCTTCATGGCGAAGGGTTTCATATAGTTCTTTAGTAACGTTACTCAATAATTGTAGAAGTTCATTATTGCCCCACATCTGACTCAAATAATGATATTGTTGATCTTCAATCTGATACAACAAACTTGCATAAGTCGCAACAAGATTAACTCTGTTTGTTGGCAGAAAACCATAAAGTTTTAGATTATATCCTTTTGTACGTGCTAACGCATACAAAAGATATAAAGAATTTCTAAGTTTGAGATAAATAAGTACATGTTGCGGATACAATTTTCGTTCTTCCGCAGAATTAACTGTCAAGAAATATCTTCTCAAATTACCATAACCAAAATCAATTTCTCCAAAAAAGAAACTCCAGAATTCCTCCTCTTTTATTGCATTTAATGCATTATGAGTAACCATATATATGACATAGTCATCTATCCTTTTCGGATCTTCATATAGACATAGAAGAAAATGACTTATTAATTTTTTATCTTGCATTTTTGAGTTCTCAGCAAAGGCTTTATTGTAAAACAATTCCAAGAATCTATTTATCGAGCATAACTTAAATTCATTGTCTCGTTCCTTTTCGTTAATATTCCTAATTATACCTGCGTACAAGTCGTAAACTGAAGCTTCAACACCCAACTCCGCGTTAGAGAAAGCACGCACACATAAGGCATACAAAAGGTCAAGATCATCAAACGAGTGCCTATTTAATTGACTTATACACATAAGTAGTTTACAGTTTTTGCTCTTTTTCTTAAAGAATTCTTTGATAAAAATAATTGAGGTGTGACATTTTGACTTCAATTGAATGAAAAAGTCAACGATAGGGCAACCTGTCTTCTTTGTCTTTATATAAAAAACACTCCAAATAGAATTCTTAAGATAAGCAACTATATCTTCTAATGTATTGACCTTAAAAATATGCCTTATTAATCTCAATGTAGCGACAACTAAAAGAAAAGCTGCGAACCCTAAAAGATATTTAGCGCAAGTTTCATGACTATTGAAAGCAAATACTACTATACTAACCAACGCCACAAAAAGCCAAAACATAAACGATTTATAAGCAACGCTCCCTTTCATATAGGTAGCCATCACAGCAGAGCCATATTGTTCATCTAACCGAGTAATAAATGTATATAATAAAGGCAGTACAAAAGAAAATATTGCAATAATCATTGGGATTGCAATAATTGTAATCCAATCAGAATATCCAACACCAAGAGATTTAATATTAGTCACAGCGTCATTAATACACTCAATTTTTGCTGACATATGAGCCATCGAAGTTTGCAGCAAGCCAAGTGTATCGCGCAACGCACTATAAGCAGATTCAAAAAACAAAGAATCTTTTCCCGATAGAAAAGCAGTTGTACTTATAGTATCCGGAATTTGAGTTGCTTCAACATTAACATTTATTTGTTGGGGCAAATTTACAATCCTTGTCAACAAAGTATCTCCTTGTTGAACCAACTGATCAACAACATGAACCGAATCAGAAGTCATTAGAACTATTTTTTAATGTTAATATTCTTGAGTTAGTTAGTATTATTTCCTTACTATATCTACGCGCACGGGCGAGAGGGGTGTTTTATATCATCCCGCATACGATGCGGGGGAGTTTGACACCTATGTTTTCTATCAATATTACTTACAAAACCTATAAAAAATGCCTTTTTGCTTGCGTATTTGAAAAAATATCAGTAATTTTGCACCTGAATTACAAACACTATGGAACAAAATCTTCATAACACACACTATCGAGAAGGCTCTTGGGACTATCGCCAACCAGCGATATACCTACTTACCTTTACCACCATTGATCGCAATCCGCTATTAGGCACCCTCATTGGGAACGACAACAACGCGCGAATTGAACCTTCAGAGGTAGGGAACATTGTCCTACGCCAATTTGAGCGGCTCTCTAGTGTCTGCCCAGACATTCGCATATTAGCTAAACAACTAATGCCCGATCACTTCCATGGTATCCTCTATGTAACTGCCCCATTGGAAAAACCTCTTGGAATACATATCCGCGGGTTTAAGCAACAATGTAATAAGGAGTATCGCCAACTAGTCGCGGTTGCGAACCGCGAAAGTTTAACACCTAATTCCTATATAGCACAATCTAAGGAGGTGTCAAAATTTGATTGTTCGCAACAATCACTCAAGACAGGCATCGCCCTTTTTGCAACCGATTACTATCCCTCTCGATTAAAGGGTCCAGGACAATTGCAAATCATGTTTGACTACCTCCGCGATAACCCTCGCCGACTAGCTGTCAAACGAGCCCATCCCGGATATTTCCGCATTCAGCGCAATGTCGTTATTGCCGACACCACTTGCGACACCATCGGCAATCAACGTCTCCTACTTGCGCAGCACTTAAAATCGGTGCACGTTCGCCGAGTATGGAATCAAGAGCAAACACGGAACTATATGAACGAGTGTATCCTATCAGCGCGCAAAGGTGCGGTACTCATTTCTCCTTTCATTAGTGAAGCCGAGCGCGCCGTTCGTGACGAAGCACTCAAAGAGCACCTTCCAATCATTATCGTGCATCACGCATCGCTGCCGGAGTTGTATAAACCCGAACCGATGTTTTTTGACGCTTGCACAGAGGGACGCATTCTAATCGTAGCTCCACAAGGTCAACAATCTCTAACTACAACAATCACTTACGCTCATTGTTCAGCGTTGAACCGATTCGCAGAGACTATTGCTTTAGCGAAACATTCCTGTAAGTAATATCAATATTTCAAAGTTCGCTTTACCATTTTAAGTCCGGTAGGGACTATTCCTTAATTTATATCTACGCGCGAGGGCGCGAGGGTCTTTCTAAGTTACACGCACAAAAAAGCGGTAAAATCACTTCTCCTTTTAGAGTTGGATTTTACCGCCTTTATTGATTATAAGCCTTGTTTAATGCTCTGCTAAGAAATCATAGAAGATTTGAACAATCTCATCGTGCTCGGGATTATCTTTCCTCAA
>JAZLHD010000157.1:0-3668 GCA_045616645.1 Paludibacteraceae bacterium | reverse complement strand
GACAACGCTTCCGAAACGATGTACATTGCTTTTGATCGCGAACCATTAGCGTGGCAATGTTTGGAACTCAAGAAAGTGATTGACTATCCCGAACGAGAAGTGCAACAGGAGAAGACGATTCGTGAGATGTATCGCAATGGTCGGTTGATGGACATTGCCTTCCAAGTGGAGGGACCGGATAATGAGACATCAATCTCTTATTCCGACTATCGCGTCTTCTGCCAGCGCAATGAGCAATGGGCTAAGCGTCTGACACCCTACCTCAAACAAGGACGCACGTTTGTCACCTTAGATGCCGTCTATTTAGGCGGAGACAAAGGGCTTCTCGCCCAACTCCGCGCACTTGGTTTCCGCGTCAAAGCCGTCAAAACGAAAAATCAATTAAAACATAAAGAAAAATGAAAAAGATTTGTATTATTACACTTGCAAGTATGCTAATATCTTGCGTCCAAGTTCCTCAAGAACAGCACACCTCTTACGAAACCATAGAGATAACGTTGCAAACGATTACCGAAACAGCCGGTTATAGTTCAACCTTAGAAGGGTTGACAGATGCTTTGGTCGCTCCTCGCGTACGCGGACACATAATGAAGAAGTGTGTAGAGGAAGGTCAACGTGTTAAAGCCGGTGATCAACTCTTTCTCATTGATAACCGTCAAGCCATCTTAGAGGTAAATACTGCTAAAGCTAATGTACAAGCGGCTCAAGCACAACTCAGCACCGCTCGTTTGGAGTGTGAGAGCCAGCAGAACCTCTACGACAAAGGGATATCGTCTTCGTATCTACTCGCAGAAGCCAAAAACCGTGTACAGACCGCTGAAGCGAACTTAGCGCAAGCCAAAGCTAATTTAGAGATGGCAGAGTTGGATCTGTCTTACCACGCCATCACCACTCCTATTGACGGTATAGTAGGTTCTATCCCCTATAACGTAGGTGAATTGGTGGATGTCAGCATGGTTCTCACTACTATCAGTGGCACAAAAGATATTATTGCCAAGTTCTCAATCAACGAGGAACAACTAGGCAATGTGTTGCTGGCAGGAGGCGTGGATTCGGTTTTACAGACTGCACCCGAAGTACAACTCCAACTCAAAAATGGACAGATACATCCTTATAAAGGTCGTATCATCAGTATCTCGGGTATCGTTAACCGTATCACAGGTGCCGTATCGGTACGTGCACAGTTCCCTAATCCCGACGGACAACTATATTCGGGTGTTCAAGGCTCGGTGCTGATTCCGTTCACGTATGATAACATGATGATTATCCCCGAGTCGGCTATCGTTCGTTTACAACATAAAACGCTTGTTTATACAGTGCAAGATAGCCTTGCTCACGCCACTGATGTAGAGGTCGTTTCACTCTCCAATGGTAAAGAAGCTGCCGTGATGAGCGGTCTTAACGTAGGCGACCGGATTGTCACTGTAGGCGCTGCTAACCTCACCGATGGCCAACAAGTAATTTTTTAGATTATGGCTAAAACTAACATATTCGTCAATCGTAAGGTCATGGCAATGTCCATTTCCTTACTCATCCTCCTCATTGGATTTATCTCTCTCAAGACGCTCCCTATTGAGCAGTACCCCGATATCGCACCACCGTCGGTTTATGTGTCTACCTCTTATTCGGGTGCAGATGCTGTCTCGGCAATGGAGTCGGTTATCGTTCCGCTGGAAGACCAAATCAATGGTGTAGAAAACATGTTGTATATGTCCTCTACTGCCTATTCTACGGGCGATGTGGAGATTGTCGTTTACTTCAAACAGGGAACAGACCCCAATATGAACACCGTCAACGTACAGAACCGCGTCCAAGCGGCAATGGGACTAATGCCCGCGGAGGTAACGCAAGTGGGAGTCACCGTTAGTAAGAAACAGAATAGTATTCTTCAGATATCAGGCTTGGTCAGTCGTGACGGACGTTTTGATGAGCAGTTCATTGCCAACTATATTGACATTAACCTCAAGCCTCGTCTGCTACGTATTCCCGGTGTCGGTGCAATCACGATGTTAGGCAACACCTACTCGATGCGTATCTGGTTGAAACCCGATGTGATGGCGCAATATAACCTCACACCCAACGATGTGTTTGCTGCCTTACAGTCCCAAAACCTTGTACAAGCTACGGGCTCGCTTGGTAATCAGTCGGGCAACACCTACCAGTTTACAATGGAATGGACGGGTCGTCTCAAGACCGAAGAGGAGTTTGAGAATATCGTTATCCGAGCGACACCGGCTGGCGAAGTGTTGCGTTTAGCCGATGTGGCGAAAATCGAATTAGGAAACGTTAGTTATAACTATACCTCCGCCATTGACAACTGCCCGGGTGTACTGTTTATCGTCAATCAAACGGCAGGCTCGAACGCTACGGAAATCAACAAACAGATTGCTAATATCTATGAGAATGTCAAGAAAGAACTGCCCGCAGGAATGGAGTTCACTACCCTACTCACTTCCAACGACTTCCTTTTTGCCGCTATTCACAACGTGGTTGAGACGCTGATTATTGCCATTCTATTGGTTATTCTCGTCGTTTTCTTCTTCTTGCAAGACTTTAAGGCGACGCTTATCCCGTCTATCTCTATTATTGTTTCGCTACTCGGAACGTTTGCGGTGGTCAAAGCCGCAGGCTTCTCCCTCAATATCATCACCCTCTTTGCCCTCGTTCTCGCGATTGGTACCGTTGTCGATGATGCCATTGTCGTGGTCGAAGCTGTGATGGCAAAACTAGAGGGAGGCAAATATAAGTCCTCTTACGATGCCACTAACGACGCAATGTCTGAGGTTAAGATGGCGGTTATATCCTGTACGCTTGTGTTTATGGCAGTATTTATCCCTGTCACGTTTATGCCGGGCACTTCGGGCACGTTCTTCACGCAGTTCGGTATCACGCTGGCATCGTCCGTCGGTATCAGTTGTATCTGCGCCTTGACCCTCTGTCCTGCTTTGTGCGTGATTTTGATGAAACCCAAACAAGAGGATGAGAAGAAGAGCTTCACTGCTTATGTCAAGCACATCTACGAGGTCTCCTATACGGCTATGGCGAACAAGTACCAAGGTTGGGTAGAGCGTTTCATCAAACGCTACAAAGTGGCTTGGATACTGCTTCTCATTGCCGGTGGTGCTCTGTTCTATCTGATGAAGACGATGCCTTCCGGTCTTGTGCCGCAAGAGGACCAAGGGGTTATACTCGTTAATGTGACCGCTCCTGCGGGAACGACCTTAAAAGAGACCGACGAGATATTGCTCAAGGTTGAGGAACGTATCAAACAGATTCCCGAAGTCGAGTCGTTTGCTCGCGTAGCCGGTTACGGACTAATCTCCGGTAGCGACTACAGTTACGGAATGTTCGTTGTTCGCCTCAAACCTTGGGACGAGCGTAAGGGTATCGAACACTCCATTGATATGGTGATGTACCGTTTCTATCTCGCTTGTGAGGATATCAAAGAGGCTTCTGTTATGCCTTTCCAAACGCCGCAAATCTCGGGTTATGGTAACTCCAACTCCGTGGAACTAATCCTCGAAGACCGCCAAGGCGGTGAGATGAGTACGTTCTTCGACTATGCCTCTAAGTTCCGCACCAAAGTGATGGAGCGTCCCGAAGTCAGTATGGCAATCCTCAACTACTCCGAGAGTTTTCCGAAGTACGAAGTCAGTGTAGATAATGTT
>JAZLHD010000156.1:0-23674 GCA_045616645.1 Paludibacteraceae bacterium | reverse complement strand
AACACGTATTCTGTGGACGGGCAGTCGTTAGACAAGGTTGGTTTTATGCACTATTTGCAGTCTCATGACCAAGTTATTTATCAAGATTTCAGTAAGGCTTACAAACTCTCTAACACCGGTTGGGGTTTGTTTGGTGCCGGTCTTGGATTAGAAGCCGTAGGAGTTGGTGTTGTTGTGGGAGAAATGGTTAAAGCAGCCATTCTTACTCAAGAACAAAAACTTACTCCCGAACAAGCAGCCAAAGAAGTGGCAACAGGAGTAGTTATTGGCGAATTGTTAACTTTTGTGGGTGGCGCGTTAGATCTTTCGGGTATTGTGTGCTTAGGTGTCGGTTATGGCAGGATGCATAAGGCGGCTGATATCTATAATGTTAAGGTTCAACAAGGTATTAAGGCAGAGTTCCGTCCGGCTTCTTCCGGTCTCGGCATGGCTTTGGCTTGGTAATATTGTATCCTCGCACATTCGTGTGTGTGACTTTTTGAATAAATAAAAATATATATTAAGGAGTTAGCCGAAAAGCCATAAGTGAGTAGGCAAAACTGTTAAATTAAATAAAAAATGAAAAAAGTATTATTTTTCGCAGCCATTTTAATGCTCTTTATGCCCTCTTGCAAAAGTAAAAATGAACCAAAAGCAGAACCTGACGTTGATTTGTTCCCGATTCCGGTTTTAGAGTGGGGAATCTCTTATGATAACTTGAGAACCGGCATGGAAAACAAGGGGTATGTGTGGGAATCTAGAAGCGAAGAAGTGGGAGATGATTTTGTTGCTTGGTTCGTATATGGCAATCATCAAGAAATAGAATTTTGTGCAAGGACAAATGATGGTTTTTATGATGAATGTGTGCTAAATGTCAAACAGAATGTATATTCTTATTCACAGGTACATGAATTGTTAGCCTCCCATTTTTCTTTTGTAAGAAATGAAAAATTAATGAAATGGGAATTACATGATGAAACGTTCAGCAATTCAACCACTACGGTTAATTATTGTGAGTGGAAGGATAGTGAGGAAAATCAGCACGTCATCAATTTCTGGAAAACAAGATAATAATCAACGGAGTCTGCCGAAAATCCAAGGAAGAGAGTACGCGAAAAACGAAAAATAGATTAATCTTATGAAATACAAACTTTTTTCCCTTTTCGTAGCACTTGCCGCAACTACCGCCCTCTGGGCAAGTAATGTCATTACGTATACGGCAAAGGAAAAATTGATAACTTCGACAGTTGAACAGATAAGTGCTCTTTACGTCAATGCCTTCAATGTGACAATCACTTCTCACGAATTTTCTGATGGTACTGGTACTATTACCTTTGCCGGCGAAGTCACAACGATTGGAGATTATGCTTTCTATCAATGTTCCGGTTTGACTTCAATTAATATTCCCAATTCTGTCACAACGATTGGAAAGGAGGCTTTCATATCTTGCGGTTTGACGTCGGTTACGATTCCTAATTCCGTCGCAACGATTGGAGAGGAGGCTTTCGCTCTTTGCCACGTCTTGACCTCAATTGATGTAGATGCATCAAATACACATTACTGCTCTGCGGATGGTGTTCTATTTAATTATGTCAAGGATACACTGATCCAGTATCCTATCGGCAACACGCGAACCGAATACACCATTCCCAATTCCGTCATAAGGATTGAAAATAATGCTTTCGCTGGTTGTTGTTCTAGTTTGACTTCAATAACCATCTCCAATTCCGTCACAACGATTGGAGATTGGGCTTTCGCTCTTTGCCAAGGTTTGACTTCAATTACCATTCCCAATTCCGTTACAACGATTGGAAAGAGTGCTTTCTATCAATGTTCCGGTTTGACTTCGGTAACGATTGGTAACTCCGTCACAAGGATTGGAGATGATGCTTTCTATAAATGCACCGTTTTGACTTCTGTAACGATTCCTAATTCCGTCAAAACGATTGGAGATGATGCTTTCAATCAATGTACTAGTTTAATCACGGTAGCGATTGGTAACTCCGTCACAACGATTGGAGATGATGCTTTCTATGAATGTTCTAGTTTAACCACGGTAACGATTGGCAATTCTGTCACAACGATTGGAAGCCATGCTTTCGCTTATTGCTCCGGTTTGACTTCAATAACTTGTGAGGCAATTACTCCTCCCTCATGTGATCCTTTTTATGGTTTCTCCGAAGTAAATAAATCTATCCCTCTTTACGTGCCGATAGGTACTAAGGAGGCATATCAGACAGCACCAGGATGGTGGGATTTTACGAATATCCAAGTTCTTCCTACAACAGATAGTATTAGCACCAACTCTGTTGTGATTAAGTGGCAAAAAGTGGATTCGGCAGTGACTTATACTTTATCCGTCGTCGAAGCTGAAACGGCTGATACCGTAGCAAGGTACGAGATTGATAGTACAGGAAACATCATTAAGGAGTTGCGCTCTTTGCCGCACCATGCACCACAAATGGTTTTAGACACTACTGTCTCTACCGCAGAGGTTTTTGAGGTCTCGATTACAGGTCTATCTTCCAATACAACTTATACCTATTCAATAGATGCCAAAGACTCAGAGTCAACTACGATTAGTTATTCTTCCGGCTCTTTCACCACCAAAAGTGAGACGGCTATCAAAGTAATAAAAGAGAAAAGACCTACTTCTCATCGCCCAATCAATATCATAGGTCAACCCATAGATCCTAATACCCATCGGGGGATATATATACAAAACGGAAAAAAATATCTGAATTTATGGTAATCATGCGTAATGTTCAAGTGAAATATGCTCTACGTCATTGGCGTGAGTTTATTTGGGAAATAGTCAAGAATACGGTAGCGTGGGTAAGTATTTTATTAGCCTTCTTTTCCTCCTTTGTCTGCCTTATCTCTGAAGAGAATCCGCTTTATCAGATTCTTATAAACGGAATGGAATACCTGCTTAAGAACCCTTGGGTATTAGTTTGCGCCATTCTGCTTATCGCTCTCGCAGCCGCCATAACACATTGGCCAAGAGTCAGCGCTACCTACCACGACTATCGCACTGACATTAAAGTTATTATAGAGAACTGCGATTTGCTCCAACAAAAAGGACTGAAGGTTATCCATAGTGTGGACACTTTTGATACGGCTTTGGGTACAATCATCTCTCCTCGCTCCTTACATGGGGCTTTTCTCAAACATTGTCAGCAGCAAGGAATAGACATTGACTCCTTACAGCAAGAGAGTTTGGCAACGCTTACCAGCGGAACAATAGACGATTCTTTGCCCTGCAATAAGATGCGCTACCCATTAGGAACGCTCTGTCCCATCACTGTGAACGATGACGACTTTGTTTTGGTTTCGTTTTCTCATTTACAAGCAGATGGTTCTATTCAACTCACTAAACAGAACTACATCAACTTCCTAATGCGACTATGGCGCAACTTAGCCTCTCCGACTATTCGTCAAGACGAAATCAACATTGCCGTGATGGGCAATCGTTTTGTAGATCTACCTGCCGAGTTCTCCACAGAACAAAAAATAGATATTATGATTCAGACATTCTTTGCCGCAAGCAAAGAGAAGAGTATCTGTCGCACCCTGCGTATCTGCGTGCATGAGAGCAATGTGCAAGATATTGATTTTGCTCACTATCCCATTGTCATTGAACACATCGCCAAACGTCCTGTCTTAGATTTGTAATGAAATATTTCGCCTTTATATCTTTCCAAAACTCAGATGCCAAATGGGCTTTGTGGATTCAAAAACAGATAGAAACCTACCGTCTGCCGATTGCTTTATGCAAGCAGCGCCCCGATTTGCCTCGTAAAATCAAACCCTGTTTTTGCTACTTAAGCGATATCAGTTTGAAGGAAGAACTGATGATGGAACTCAAGCAGCAAATGGAGCAATCACAATTTCTCATCGTTATTTGCTCTCCGCAGTCCGCCAAATCGTCGTTCGTCAATGGAGGTATAGACTACTTTGTTAACTTAGGGCGCAGGGATCGTATTATTCCGTTTATCGTTGATGGTACTCCTTATTCGAATGATGAAAAGGAGTGTTTTCCGGAAATGCTCAAACGCCACTTCCCAAAGCACACAGACCCTCTATTAGATCACCAGATATTAGGAGTTAACGTCAACGAGCAAGGAGCAGGAAACAAGCGAATGACGCGAAAGCGAGCTGTTGTCCTCATGGTGGCACGCATGTTAGGCCTCAATTTCGAGGACTTATGGCAACGCGAAATCAAAAGACAACGCCAACGCAAAATATGTACAGCCGTACTTATCGCTTTCTTTGTGGCAATGATGGGACTAACATGGCGCCTAAGCCAAACGGTGACGATAACCGCCAGCTTGCAAGAGCAAACGCCAACAAACACATATTTGCCGGCATTATGCGATGCCGTGATCACTCTTACCCTTGATAACGAACAAAAAAGAGACACTTTTGCCTCTATAATAGATCAAGCAATCTTTAATAATATCCCGCCACAAAAATTAGGGAAACCTATTCGCGTACAGTGGCAATGTCCTAATTGGTGTTCAATAGACACAACGATGCTTCTATCTAAACAAATGACACTCCCCATTTATCGTGACGCAGACATCTTTGGACATGTACACTTCCGCCTTCGAGGTGTACAACACCCTCAAAAGCGAACCTTTATCATTGGAGGACAGACTGTGATTCCAACAAACGATGGGGTGGTGGATTGTTTAGTTCCTCTACCAAACCAACGAACGGCTTATCCTTTTGAACAAGATAGTATTTTTATGCCTTGTGGCCCTAACGATATTATAATTTTATGAAGCGGATAACCTTACTTCTTCTTGGATTACTTTTATCATTCGCTTGTTGGAGTATTACCCAAAAGGGTTATGTTAAACAAGTTAATCGCCCTTCTCAACAAGGAGGAGCTTTATCCGGTGTAACCATTCGCGTTCGTGGTGCACATAATGCCATTGAGAGTGCAGAAAAGGGCGATTTCTCCATTTTGCTTCCTTCTTTGCAAAACGGAGAAGCCTTTTCTATTAATTGGGTCAATAAAATAGGGTACGAACTAAGCGACCAAAACTTAATCGGTCGTCAAATTGCTTGCTCTGACATTGTTCCATTAGAGATTGTAATGGTCAATAGTGAGCAATTACTCAAAGAAAAAGAACGAATAGCGCAAGTTGCTATCCAAAATATGGAGCACATATACGAACAACGCGTAACAGAGTTAGAGGAAAAACTGAAAAATAATGAGATTGTGATGGCTCAATACCAATCCCAATTACAACAAATAGAGGAAAAATATGATGCTTTTCTACCTCTTATTCAATCTATGTCCGACTATTATGCCCGAGTGGATTATGATGCTTTAGATTCAGTCGAAATGCAAGTGCAAAACCTCATCGAACAAGGGCAACTTTTAGAAGCTAAACGGCTCATCCTTCTTAAAGGCTCACCACAAAAACGAGCAGAACAAATTCAACAAATAGAGCAGTGGACGAAGGCACAAAAAAGCGAATTAGCACAAGACTTATACCATCTGTATAGTATTTGTTTGCAACATTACGAAAATGACTCTGCTGCCATGTATATCTGCGCTCGCGCAGAATTGGACACTAATAATGTGGATTACCAATTGCAAGCCGGGCAATTTATGAAAGAGATTCAAGCAGATTATGCTTCAGCGATGACTTTTTTCCTTCGAGCCGAACGTATCTCTACACGACAATACGGTTTCATCTCCGGACCAATGGCGACAACTCTCTTGGAATTAGGCTCAACATGCAAATTAACTCATCGAATACCGGAAGCACGAAATTATTACCAACAGTCGCTAACCGTCCGCGAACAGCTTAGAGGAAAGAATAGCCCTGCTGTAGCCGAATTGCTCAATAACTTGGCAGAACTTGTAGCTTCTGAGAAAGACTATAATCAAGCTCTTAAATATCATGCGCGAGCCTACAAAATTCGGCTGAAATACTATGGTGAAAATGAAGAAAAAACCGCAGAATCGTTGATGGGTATAGCAGGTGTCAATTATCGTTTAGGTAAGTATAAAAAAGCTTTAGAAGGCTGGCAGGAAGCAAACGCGATTTATCAAAACACACCCAATACACCACCACAACGCTTGGCAGCCAACTATAATAATATCGCAGGTGCCTATTTCCAATTAGGTAATCAAGAAGAAGCTCTTCGATATTTCCAAATGGCCTATGATATTTACATCAATGTGCTTGGACCAATGCATCCAAGAACCAAAAACACAAAAGCGAATTTAGATGTCCTGCTTAAAAAGTCCTTATAATTGCTTCATTGGGATAGAATAGAAATCACATTGTGGACAGATTTGGCATAAAATGGCATAAAAATTTGCGTATGTGAGAAAAAAGTTGTACCTTTGCAGTCAAATTACACAAAATAGAAAAAACACATATCTTATGAGTGCACTTCAAATGGCGGCTAGCCAACAATTCATCCAAGCGATGGGGCCGATGATTAATAACCCCATCAAGATGTCCCAAATAATGAGTTACATCGAATATCTAAAGTTATCCGATGTGCCAACATTATCCGACGAAGAAGCATCCAAACTTATTCCATTTGATGTGGTAACAGAACATTTACACCAAATGGTGCATGAATATTACCAAGCATGAAGATCCTTGTTGAACCATTAGCAGAACAGGCTTTGCAAGAATTTTACTTGCAAAGCATGCGTTTACATCCTTCTCTCTCCGAGGAAACAGTTCATGCTAAGGTTGAAAGATTAAGACTTGCGGTCAATACATTTGCTTGTTATGCTCATATCTCGCAAAAGGAACCTTTCCGTCAAGATTGGAAGAATAATGGGTATTACGATTTTATACATGAAGATATACACATGGCATACAAGATTGAACGTTTAGCTTCAGGAGAGGAAGTGTTACACATTTATGATATGGTACATAGTTTATTAAATCACAATTAACCGCACACCTCTGTTTGACCGAAAGGGACAAGCAATGCCAAAGATAAAAACAGAAAAACAAATATAGCCTATGAAATAAAACAAGTAAGAATTTTGCACAATAGATAATATAGCGTTATCTTTGTTTCACACAATCTCAAAATCGCCAATTTTAAGCAGTTGTGAAGTAAAGCTCAACGCTCACTCTTTTTGAGTGGGCTTTACTTCGATGATTCAACTGCGCAGGTGTTTGGCGATACCCGAGATTGTGGATTAAAAAGTTTAGTCCACTTTTTTGTGCCTCGTTGAATAACGGACTGAAATAAATAAACTTTAATCGTGGATTATTTGGTTCTATGCCACTATTAAAGAAAAATAATTTATAGAACCTTACTTAAAGTTATGAAAAAAATTAGTTTGTTCATTTTACTCTTTGTTGCAGCATTTTGCTATGGCAACGACATTATCATTACTAAACAATCAGAAAAATTAGAAGTTACCATTGTTGAGGTTAGTAAAAACGAAATTAAGTATCGTAAGGCTAGCAATCCAACAGGTCCTGTCTTTGTTTTAGATAAAGCAGACATTTCTTCCATCATTTATAGCAATGGTGAAGTTGAGGCGTTTGCCACTCCTACAACGTCTAACGAGACGGCTTACCCAGCAATAACAGGAAATAACAATGCCAATAACTCTTCAAACGAGGGTTCTCCTATTGTTCGCTTAGGCAGTAATCTTTATTCCAAAGATGGGAAAATGATGAATTCAAAAGAATTTGGCTATTTCCTTCAAAACAACTGCCAAGAGGCTTATGAACAGTGGAGAAAAGGTACAGCATTTCAAAACTATGGTATTACTTGGATAACATTAGGACCGGTATTGTGCTTACCCGTTGGTTTAACATTATATGCTTGTTCTTTTGATGGAAGATATGTTGATGCAGGAATGTACTATTCTGGTATCTTCTTCATGACATTTGGTTCCGCTATGACGGTAGCATCTATTCCTTTCTTGGCTATTGGTGTAAGAGAGAGAAACAATGCTTACCTCACCTACAATAATACATGTGCAAAATCTGCACCTAAAATGTCTTTGAATTTCCAAGTTAAGACGGATGGTTTAGGTTTAGCACTCAATTTCTAATTTTGCGAAAAGAAATATGACAATCCAGAGCAACCTTCACAAGGTTGCTTTGGTCTTTTTGTCCTTGTCCCTCAATCTTTGTACCTGAAAAACAAGCACTTCATCGAATCAACCCCCGTAGCATTACCGTAGCAATACCGTAGCATAATAGGCTAAGCGTGGGATTGACAAGGACTTGCCAATACCTCCTCTATCCTCCTGTCATCCTTCGGTGATGTTTCTAAAATCCTCCTTGCATGTGCCTTGGAGGTTCCTATGAGGTTCCTATCAGGTTCCTATCAGGTTCCGTTGCAGACGGCAGGCAGACAGCAGGCAGAAGCACGGCAGAAGGCTTGCGGGCGAGCGTAATAAAGATACAAAAAAAGGACTGCATTGAATTGCAGTCCTTCTTTGTATCCGGCTTAATATCCGACCTATCTCACATGGTTCAAGCCATTACTTTTTGAACAGTTTCTTGAACCAACCGCAGATGCAGCAGCACTCTTTCTTCTCTGCCTTTACCTCTGCCTTCGGAGCTTCTGCCTTCACCTCTGCCTTTGGAGCCTCGGCAGGGAGTTGAGGACCGGCAACAACGAGTGCCTTACCTGCTTCGTTGGTGGTGTATTTGCCAAAGTTCTTGATGAAACGTCCGGCAAGGTCTTTCGCTTTCTCTTCCCAAACGGAAGCGTCGGCATAGGTGTCACGAGGATCAAGGATCTTCGGATCAACACCCGGCAACGAAGTCGGAACTTCAAAGTTGAAGTAAGGAATAGTCTTTGTAGCGGCTTTCTTAATCGAACCATCTAAGATAGCGTCGATGATACCACGCGTGTCACGGATAGAGATACGTTTGCCCGTACCATTCCAACCGGTGTTCACGAGGTAAGCCTTAGCACCACTCTTCTCCATTTTCTTAACAAGCTCCTCTGCATATTTGGTAGGATGAAGCTCCAAGAACGCTTGACCGAAGCAAGCCGAGAAAGTAGGAGTCGGCTCGGTGATACCACGCTCGGTACCGGCTAACTTAGCCGTGAAACCACTCAAGAAATAGTATTTCGTTTGTTCGGGAGTAAGGATACTTACCGGAGGCAGTACGCCAAAAGCATCGGCACTGAGGAAAATAACGTTTTGTGCATCCGGACCGGCACTGATAGGACGAACGATCTTCTCAATATGGTTGATAGGATAACTTACACGCGTGTTCTCCGTAACAGACTTATCAGCAAAATCAATCTTGCCATCTTCTGCTACAGTAACATTCTCTAACAATGCGTTACGACGGATAGCGTTATAGATGTCAGGCTCCGACTCTTTGTCAAGGTTGATCACTTTGGCATAGCAACCGCCCTCGAAGTTGAACACACCATTGTCGTCCCATCCGTGCTCGTCGTCACCGATAAGCAGACGTTTTGGGTCAGTCGAAAGAGTGGTCTTACCTGTACCGCTCAAACCGAAGAAGATAGCGGTGTTCTTACCGTCCATATCCGTGTTTGCAGAGCAGTGCATAGAAGCAATACCTTGCAGCGGCAGGTAGTAGTTCATCATCGAGAACATACCTTTCTTCATCTCGCCACCGTACCAGGTGTTGATGATGACTTGCTCACGAGTGGTGGTGTTGAAAGCCACGCAAGTGTCGGAGTTGAGGCCAAGCTCTTTGTAGTTCTCCACTTTCGCCTTGGAGGCGTTGTAGATAACGAAGTTGGGTTCGAAGTTCTCCAACTCCTCTTCGGTAGGTTGGATAAACATATTCTTCACGAAGTGGGCTTGCCAAGCTACCTCCACAATGAAACGAACGGCGAGACGGGTCTCTTTGTTAGCACCGCAGAAAGCGTCGCATACATAAAGCTCTTTGCCACTGAGTTCTTGTTGAGCAATCGTCTTAACCTTCTCCCAGATCTCTTCGGTCATAGGGTGGTTATCGTTCTTGTACGCATCCGTGGTCCACCACACATTGTCGTGACTTTGTTTGTCATCTACAATGTATTTGTCTTTAGGCGAACGACCGGTGAATACACCCGTCATCACATTTACTGCGTCAAGCTCGGTGAGTTGACCTTTGTCGTAACCGGTAAGACCTTCTTGGGTCTCAGCCTTAAATAACTCTTCGTAAGAAGGATTGTGCGCAATCACCTTTGCTCCGGTGATGCCATACTTAGTTAAATCAATTTTTTTCATATACTTGGTATTTTTGTTTTGTATGTTTCTTCATCTTTTGCGAATGCAAAAGTACATAAAATTTTTCATATAAGCAAGTTTTTTCTCATTCTTTCTATCAAAAAACGTTATTTTTGCCAACTACGCTTGACAAAAAATTAAAAAATATGCTTTTTAACATAAAAAATTTGGTCAGTTGAAAAAAAAGCAGTACTTTTGCACCGTGTTTTTCATGGTATTAGATTTAAGGTTAAGTAAAGATTGTGGTTGTCGGGATGACAACCCTTCTTTTTTTGTGTTGATTTAAGAAACATTTTGGCTTATGAAATGTCCTTTTGATATAGAAGATTTGCGCGAGGCTGTGCGTGTATTGCGAGAGGGTGGTGTTATTTTATACCCTACCGATACGGTATGGGGTATTGGTTGTGATGCCACCAACGAAGAGGCGGTTAAGCGTATTTTTGATATCAAACATCGGGAAGATGCAAAATCAATGCTGGTGTTACTTGATGGAGCCGGAAAGATTCAAGGATATGTATCCTCTATTCCCGAAGTTGCGAGTCAGTTATTGGAAGTGAGCGAGGGACAACGTCCCCTTACTATTATATACCCACGTGCGCGTAATTTGGCACCCAATCTATTAGCGGAGGATGGGAGTGTGGGCATTCGTATTACGGAAGAGATCTTCTCTAAGTCTCTTTGCGAACACCTACACAAGCCTATTGTGTCCACCTCTGCCAATATATCGGGACAACCCGCCGCGAAGACGTTTGCGCAGATTGTGCCTGAGATAAAAAACGCAGTCGATTATATCTGCCAATACAGACGGCAAGACAACGAGGAAAAGAAACCTTCCTCTATCATTAAAATCAACGAAGATAACTCTATTCAAATCATTCGAAAATAATGATCTCCAGACGCATACAACAACTCACCCATATTTTCATAGACCTACTGTCTTCAGAGATCGTGTGGTTGTGTTTTTTATTCTTTCGATGGCTTGTATATCAAGGTCGCCTGTTTAATGCCGAACAGGTACTTATTCCTGCCTTCAGTTTTGTACTGCCTCTTATTGTATATCCCTTGGGGTGTTTGATTGTATATTACCTTTCGGGATACTACTTGCGCATGAATAAGAACCGGTTATCTATGGTGGTTATACCCACTTTCTTTTCGGCTCTTATCATCACGCTTGTCTCTTTCTTTTTTATTGTTATTGACGATGTCACGCCGGTAGATCAATATCAATATTACTTGGTTTCGTTAGGGGTGTTGTTTGGTTTGCAATTCTCTATCAGTCTCTTGCCAAGACTTATCATTTATTTCGTTCAAAAGCGTCGTCGTACGCAGCTTTATACGTTTACATTAACTTCGTTGGATCAAGTATCCAGTTTTGAAGCCGAGCATAAAAAACACCCCTTCGATGCTGCCATCTTGGATTTTAAGAAAAATTCCGAAAACGACATCTATCTTGCTATTCAGCAACTCTATCCGACGAATGTGGAGATTCTCATCGTTCCCACAACCTACGACATGTTGACCGGTTCGGCACGAATTACCACCGTTCAAGATGCTCCCTATATCTGTATCTCGGCATTGAAGATGTCGGACGCTCAACTCTGTATCAAACGTGCTTGTGATATCGTGGTATCGGGTTTGAGCCTCGTCTTACTCTCTCCGCTGTATCTTATTTTAGCGATTGGGGTCAAGTTCTCTTCCCCGGGTCCTGTTTTATACAAACAAGAGCGTATCGGTCTTCACGGACATCCGTTCAAGATATTAAAATTCCGTACCATGTATGAAAATGCAGAGCAGAACACGCCGCTACTCTCACAGGACGATGACCCGCGAATAACCCCTATCGGTAAATGGTTAAGACGTTATCGTTTGGACGAACTGCCCCAATTCTGGAACATCCTCAAAGGAGAAATGTCTTTGGTTGGTCCTCGTCCCGAACGAGCCTATTTCATTGATAAGATACAACAACAAGCGCCCTATTATTGCTTGCTCTATGGTGTTCGCCCGGGACTAACGAGTTGGGGACCTATCCGGGTGGGATATACCGATACAATGGACAAAATGATTGCTCGTCTCAATTACGATATTGTGTATATGGAAAATATGTCTATTCGTTTGGACATTAAAATATTATTCTATACGATTGGTGTCCTGTTAGACGGGAAAGGAAAATAATCTATGGCACAAGAAAAAACATACGATCAAGCCCTTCAAGAGGCACAACAGATTATTGAATACTTAGAGCAAGCTCCTGCTATTTCGTTACAAGAGTATCAAACCAAAGCCAAGCAAGCCAAGGCCTTGTTAGACTTCTGCGAATCTACTTTGGTGGAGTTTACAAAGGAATAATTCCCCTGTATTCTACATAAAATACGGCTTTTTGCAAAAAAAATGCACAAAAATTTGTGTATTCCAAAAAATTGTTGTACCTTTGTACGCTAATTTGCGTAGGTGCACGCCTATGTGCGTATTACACGCGCAAAAATAATAGCTTAAAAGCATATAAATAACTATCAATAAAAACAACAAACATTATGCAAAACAAAGGTTTAGTAAGGACTTTGGCTATCGTCTTCGGATTGGTAAGTGCCTTTTATTTGTCCTTTAATGTAGTCACTTCGCACTATAACAAACAAGCGAAGGAGTATGCTCAAGGAGATGCAGCAAAAGAGTTTTATTATTTAGACTCGCTGTCTTCTCAAAAAGTTTGGTTCAATTACACTCTCAAAGAGTGCCGCGAGAAAGAGTTAAACCTCGGTTTGGACTTGAAGGGCGGAATGAACGTGACCATGGAGGTCAGTGTTCCCGACATCTTACGTGCTTTATCGGGTTACAACACTTCTGCCACCTTTAACCAGGCTATGGAGTTGGCTAAGCAAAAACAAAAATCAAGCGGAGCCGATTTTGTAACATTGTTCATTGAGTCGTTCAAAGAGGTAGATCCTAACGCTCAACTCGCGAGTGTGTTCTCCACTTTCGAACTCAAAGACAAGGTGACTTTGAACTCGACCAATGCTGAGGTAGAGAAAGTGGTACGCGAGGAGGTAGAAGGAGCGATTGACAACTCGTTCAATGTATTGCGTACGCGTATTGACCGTTTTGGTGTTGTTCAACCGAACATCCAAAAACTCAGTCAATCGGGTCGTATCTTGATTGAGCTTCCGGGTATTAAAGAGCCTGAGCGTGTGCGTAAACTGTTACAAGGTAGCGCAAACTTAGAGTTTTGGGAGACCTACGATTTCAATGAGATCCTACCCGCTATCGCACAAATCAATAACGAGTATGCGAAGATTGCTGACGCAAGTAAAGTGGAAAGTGAAAGTGGAAAGAAAGTGGAAAGTAAAAGTGAAAGTGAGAGTGATATTGAGGCATTGTTAAATGATTCTTTATCAGAAGCAGATGCACAAGCAGAGGCTATTGAGGAATACAAGACAAAGAATCCGTTGTTTGCTATTCTCAATCCGAGCATCAATGCACAAGGTCAAGCTTATCGTGGTCCGGTAGTAGGTATGGTTCTTTATACCGATACGGCTCGCGTCATGGAGATGCTCAACTCAACGATTGCCAAACAAGTGTTACCTCGTGACCTTCGTCTGCGCTGGACGGTTAAGGCCATTGACGAGGCAGAGACTGTATATCAGTTAGTAGCACTGAAAGCTCAACGCGATGGACGTGCTTCGTTGGAGGGCGATGTTATCACCGACGCCAAGGCAGACTTCAGCCAACTGAGTGCTTACGCTAATGTATCGATGTCGATGAACGCTGAAGGTGCGAAAGCTTGGCAACGTATCACAAAAGATAACATTGGCAAATCGATTGCTATCGTTTTGGATAACTACGTATATAGTTTCCCAACCGTACAAAACGAGATTGCCGGCGGTAACAGCCAAATCACGGGTAATTTCACTGTGGAAGAGGCTAAGGACTTAGCTAACACTCTGAAATCCGGTAAGATGCCGGCTCCGGCTCGTATCATCCAAGAGGATGTGGTTGGTCCGTCGTTGGGTCAAGAAGCCATCCATGCCGGTTTGATTAGTTTCATTATCGGTTTCATCTTGATTCTGCTCTACATGATTCTGTACTACGGTTTGGTTCCGGGTCTGATTGCCGACGGCGCATTGCTGTGCAACGTGATCTTGTTGGTTGGTATCTTGGCTTCGTTCTCCGCTGTGCTGACCTTGCCTGGTATTGCCGGTATCGTGCTGACTTTAGGTATGGCGGTGGATGCTAACGTGCTTATCTTCGAGCGTATTCGTGAGGAGATGAAAGCCGGCAAGCAGATGCGCAAGGCTATCGAAGATGGTTTCCATGGGGCTATCTCGGCTATTTGGGATGCCAACGTTACCAGTTTCTTGACGGGTGTTATCTTGGCTATCTTCGGTACCGGTCCTATCAAGGGCTTCGCGGTAACGTATATGATTGGTATTATCTCGTCGTTCCTTACAGCTGTGTTCTTGACTCGTCTGTGGTTAACGGCATACGCTAAGCGTGACAATGCCAAAGAGTTGCCTTTCACCACACCATTGATGAAGAACTTCTTGCAGAATGTGAATGTGGATTGGGTAGGCAAACGCAGACTATGGTATATCATTGCCGGTGTGTTCTGCATTATCGGTGTTCTTGGATTAGAGCCTCATGTATTTGGTAAACTGAACTTAGGTATTGACTTCTCGGGTGGTCGTAACTACGTAGTACGTTTCGCTCAACCGGTGAATACGGCAGAGGTAGAGAACACGGTAACGGACGCTTTTGCAGCACAGAACCCCGAAGGTGAGAACCTGACGATTCGTGTGATTACGATTGGTAACGATAACCAAGTACGTATCTCTACGAACTTCAAGATCAATGATAATAGCGAGAATATAGATGACGAGATTGAGGCATTGTTGTATCAAGGTTGCAAACCTTATTTGGCAGACGATATTACGCTCAATGAGTTCAAATCGACAGAGATCAATCCTGAAGTAGGTATCATGCAAAGTCAAAAGGTGGGTCCTGCTATTGCGGACGACATCACCACGGCTGCGTTTATTGCTGTTGTTTGCGCTTTGATTGGTATCTTCTTGTATATCTTGCTGCGTTTCCGCAACCTCGCTTACTCGGTAGGTTCGATTGTGGCATTGGCACACGATACGATTTTGGTACTTGGTAGCTACGCTATCCTTTGGAAGGTAATGCCTTTCTCCATGGAGATTGACCAAGCGTTTATCGCAGCTATCTTGACGGTTATCGGTTACTCCATCAACAACACGGTGGTTATCTTCGACCGTCTGCGTGAGTTCATCTCGTTATATCCAAAGCGCGACAAACAGCAGAACATCAATGATGCCATCAACCGCACGTTGAGTCGTACCTTCTCGACCTCAATGTCCACGATGGTAGTATTGTTGGCTATCTTTATCTTCGGTGGCGAGAGCATTCGTGGTTTCGTATTCGCACTGCTTATCGGTATGGTAGTGGGTTCGTTCTCAAGTATGTGTATTGCTCCGAGCATCTCGTATGCTATTCAGAACGCACAAGACAAACGTAAAGGTCTGAAGAAAGAAGCGTAATACACGCGCACGTATATATATAAATAAGGAGTCATATTACTCGTGACTCCTTATTTAGTAAAGTGGAAAGTGAAAGTGCGCCCGATGGGCTAAAGTGAAAATTGTAAAGTGAAATGATGAATGATTTTTTAAAGTTTGCTAAGTCGCAAGGCTTAAATACGATGCACGTTGAGAACGTGATGCAAGCCTCTGCGGATTATATCTCTCCCTCTATCCTTGAGGAGAGGCAGTTAAATGTAACCCAGATGGATGTGTTCTCTCGTTTAATGATGGACCGCATCATCTTCCTCGGTACAGAGATCAATGATTATACGGCCAATGTGATCCAAGCGCAGTTATTGTACTTGGATTCGGCGGATAGTGACCGCAACATCAGTATTTACTTGAACACGCCGGGTGGTAGTGTCTATGCCGGATTGGGTATCTACGATACGATGCAGTTTGTTTCCAGTAAGGTGGGAACGATCTGCACGGGTATGGCTGCCAGTATGGGTGCGGTACTGCTCGTTGCCGGTGAGAAAAGTATGCGTGCTGCCCTACCCCATAGTCGTGTGATGATTCACCAACCGATGGGCGGTATCCAAGGTCAAGCCTCGGATATCGAGATCACCGCGAAAGAGATTCTGAAGTTAAAAGACGAGTTATATCAGATTATTGCAGACCATTCGGGTCAAACGATTGAGCGCATTCGCGAAGATGCCGATCGTGACTTCTGGATGACCTCGAAAGAGGCATTGGCCTATGGTATGATTGACTCTATCTATACGAAGAAAGGCAAATAAGATGGCACGTAGAGAACAAAAATGTGCATTCTGTGGTAGAGACTTAGGCAGTAGGATGTTCGCCGGACAAGATGGCGAGTTCATCTGTTTTGAGTGTATCGAAGCAGGACACAAACAACTCCAAACCATTCTTGCTCGTGAAGCCAAACAGGGAGAGAAACTCAACCTTGAAGACCTCCCGAAACCGCAGGCTATCAAAGCGTTTTTAGACCAATATGTCATTGGTCAAGACGATGCCAAACGTTTTTTGTCGGTAGCGGTGTATAACCACTACAAGCGACTGCTTCAACCTAAAGAAGAGGACGGAGTCGAGATCGAAAAGAGCAACATCATCATGGTTGGTTCAACGGGTACAGGTAAGACGTTACTCGCTCGAACGATAGCCAAGATGCTCAAAGTGCCTTTCGCTATCGTGGACGCTACCGTACTTACCGAAGCCGGTTATGTGGGTGAGGATGTGGAGTCGTTATTGGTAAGGTTGTTACAAGAGGCGAATTACGATGCCAACAAAGCCGAACAGGGTATTGTTTTTATCGATGAAATCGACAAGATTGCCCGTAAGTCGGATAATCCTTCTATCACGCGAGACGTGTCGGGCGAAGGGGTACAACAAGGTCTGCTGAAGTTGCTTGAAGGATCCGTAGTGAACGTTCCTCCCGAAGGTGGACGCAAGCACCCTGAACAGGAGTTTATTCATATTAATACGCAACATATTCTGTTTATCTGTGGCGGAGCGTTTGATGGTATCGAACGTAAAATCAGCCAACGGCTCAACACCCAAGTAGTAGGTTTTGAGGCCAGCAAAGAGACGGAGAAGATAGACAAGAACAACCTCCTACAATATATTGCTCCGCAGGATCTCAAGTCGTTTGGGTTGATACCGGAGATTATCGGCCGTTTGCCTATTTTAACGTATCTTCAACCGTTGGATAGAGAGGCATTGCGTCGTATCTTGATTGAACCCAAGAACGCACTGACCAAGCAGTATCAGAAGTTGTTAGCAATGGACGGTATCGCACTCAGTTTTGACGATGAAGCCTTGGATTATATCGTGGACAAAGCCATCGAATATAAGGTAGGCGCGAGAGGACTGAGGAACTTAATGGAGACGATCATGATTGATATCATGTTTGATATCCCTTCAACGTCCTTTACGGTAACAAAGGCTTATGCCCAAGAAAAAATAGAAAAAGCAAGTAAATTAAAGTTACAAAATTCCATCTAAGATGTCGTTAAAATGCGGTATTGTGGGACTGCCGAATGTAGGCAAATCCACACTATTTAATTGTTTAAGTAATACCAAGGCGCAATCTGCCAATTTCCCCTTCTGTACGATTGAGCCGAACGTTGGGGTTATCACCGTTCCCGATGAGCGTCTCATCAAACTAGGAGAGTTATGCAAACCTGAACGCGGTGTTATCCCGACCACGGTAGAGATTGTCGATATCGCCGGTTTAGTCAAAGGGGCAAGTAAGGGAGAGGGATTGGGTAATCAGTTCCTTGCGAATATCCGCGAAACAGACGCTATTATTCACGTGTTACGTTGTTTCGATGACGAGAACGTGGTACACGTTGACGGCAGTGTGGATCCGGTTAGAGATAAAGAGGTCATTGATGCCGAACTGCAACTCAAGGACTTAGAGACGGTTGAGTCGCGCATCCAAAAAATCGAGAAACAGGCACGTGTAGGTGGGGATAAACAGGCAAAACTCGCTGTAGAGGTACTACAGAAATTCCAAGCGGCACTCAGTCAAGGCAAGGCAGCTCGTACTGTTGAGTTAGAGACCAAAGAGGAACAAGCCGTTGCCAAAGAGATGTTCCTGCTCACCAATAAGCCGGTTATGTATGTCTGCAATGTCGATGAAGCTTCAGCGGTCAGTGGTAATCAATACGTGGAGCAAGTCAAAGAGGCAATACAGAACGAGAATGCTCAAGTGTTGGTTTTGGCAGCTAAGATTGAGAGCGAGATAGCGGAGTTAGAGACCTATGAGGAAAGACAGATGTTCCTTGAAGAGATAGGACTGAAGGAGAGTGGTGTTAACCGCCTTATCAAATCTGCCTACGCCTTACTCAATCTTCGCACGTTCCTCACGGCAGGCAGTGATGAAGTCCGTGCTTGGACCTTCAAAGCTGGCAGCAAAGCCCCTCAATGTGCCGGTGTTATCCACACCGATTTTGAGAAAGGGTTTATTCGTGCCGAAGTGATAAAGTACGAGGATTATATCTCGTTAGGAGGAGAGAGTGCTTGTCGTGCTGCCGGAAAAATGGGCGTCGAGGGAAAAGAGTATTTAGTACAAGACGGCGACATTATGCATTTCCTCTTTAATGTTTAGTGGAAAGTGAAAGTGGAGAGTGGAAAGTTTTTTTGAAATAGCATTAAGTCACACGTGGTCGCTGATAGCGGTCTTGCTCATTGGTTTTGTGCTTTTAGTGAAAGGCGCAGACTGGCTCGTAGATGGTGCCAGTGGTTTAGCCAAGCGATACAACGTGAGTGACCTTGTTATTGGTCTTACGATTGTGGCATTTGGAACCAGCCTGCCGGAGTTTGTGGTAAACATGATCTCTGTCAGTCAAGGCAGTACCGACCTTGCCATCACGAATATCTTGGGTAGTAACACCATCAATGTTTTTGTTATCTTGGGTTGTGCTGCGCTTATCTGTCCTATCACCAGTCAAAAAAGTTGCCGTCGCTTCGATATTCCTTGGAACATCCTTGCCGGCGTGCTGGTGCTTATGTTTGCCACTTATACGCGACCGATGTCCTTGTCAGAACGCTCCTTTGGTTCGATATCTACGACCGATGGGTTTATCACCGGTATTGGCGGTACGGCCTTGCTGCTGTGTTTTGTTATTTTTATGGGACATAGTTTTAAGACCGCTTCGCTAAAAGACCGCTCCGCTAAAAGACCGCCTTCGGCTGAAGGATTGGCTGCGCCTGAAGGACAAATAACGATTATGTGTGCTATCGGATTGATTCTTGTGGGACTGATTGGTCTCGTTATCGGAGGTGAGTTTATCGTTCGTTCCGCCACGAAGATTGCTCTTGAGGCAGGTGTGAGTGAAGCTGTGATAGGACTGACGGTAGTAGCGTTGGGCACTTCGCTTCCCGAACTGGCGACTTCGTGTATTGCTGCCGCGAAAAAGAATGTAGATATAGCCCTCGGTAATGTGGTGGGAAGTAATATCTTTAATGTGTTCTTTATCTTAGGTGTGAGTGCGGTCGTCAAACCTCTACCCGCTTATCCGGGTCTATGGTTAGACGCGTTGATGGTGGTGTTAGGAGGAGTGTTGATTGGGTTGATGGTGATGCGCAAACCGCACCGTATTGAGCGTTGGCACGGAGCCGTACTCTTACTGATTTATGCGGCGTATCTGACCTATCGACTGATCTATGTTTAATATCTCAATCGTACTATATAACCCCAATTGGGACGAGGTCAAGACCTTAGTGGCGGAGCTTATTCAAGCGCGTTCGCTACGAAAGGTGTATTTGGTTGATAACTCGCCTAAGGAGACGAAGTACGAGAAGACCTCGAACAAAGAGCGATATATCTGGAACAAGGGCAAGAACCTCGGCTATGGGGCGGCGCACAACATCGCTATCCGTGAGAGTGTGTGGTATAAGACTCCTTTCCATTTGGTGATGAATGCGGATATTGTCGTTCATCACGAGGATTTAGAGCGCCTTCATCAGTTTATGGAGGAGAACCCCGAAGTGGGACAAGTGATGCCGCACGTGGTCTATCCGGATGGGCAAACGCAGTACCTGTGCAAGCTTCTTCCCACTCCTCTTGATGTGTTTGGAAGGCGGTTCTTACCGGCTTGGCTGATGCGCAAGCGTAACGAGCGATACGAGTTACGGCATACAGGATATGATCATATCATGAATGTGCCGTATTTAAGTGGGTGTTTTATGTTCTTGCGAACAGAAGCGGTGCTTAAGGCGCGTCTCTTTGACGAGCGGTATTTTATGTATCCTGAGGACATAGACTTAACGCGCACCATTCATCGCGATTATCTTACATTATATCTCCCTGATATAACGATTATTCACAACCACGAGCAAGGATCATACAAAAATCCCCACTTACTGAAGATACACATAACGAATATGTGTCGATACTTCAATAAATGGGGATGGATTTGGGATAAAGAGCGCAGGCTCTTCAATCGCCTTACGCTTCAGCAGTAGCTTCTTCAGCAGCAGAAGCTTCCTCTACAGGAGCTTCTTCACCTTTGGCTTCTGCCTCAGCGGCAGCAGCTTCTTGTGCAGCTTCTTTAGCGGCAGCGGCAAGAGCCTCAGCGGCTTCTTTGCGCTTAGCAGCTACGGCTTCAGCTTTCGCCTTGTTAGCCTCTACTTCAGCAGCGAGAACTTTCTTGGCTTCAGCGGCTTTCTTGTCAGCCTCACCCTTGGTGATCTTACCATTCTTGGCATCCTTCTCAGCTTTCCAAGCAGCGAAACGTTTTTGAGCCTCTTCCTCAGAGAAAGCGCCCTTCTTAACGCCACCTTGGAGGTGTTTCATCAACAGAACACCTTCGCCGGAGAGAATGAAACGAGCGGTGTCGGTCATTTGTGCGCCAACGTTTACCCAATACAAAGCACGCTCAAAATTGAGATCTACTTTAACGGGATTGGTGTTGGGGTTGTACGAACCGAGACGTTCAATGATTTTGCCATCACGTGGCGAGCGGCTGTCTGCGACTACTACATGATAGTAAGCGTAGTCTTTGTGACCATGACGAGCCAAACGAATTTTTGTTGCCATAATGCATTCATTTTGTGAGCTACAATTACACGAATTGCCTGCTCGGGTTAATAATAAAAGTTATCTCCTTTCTCGGTAACTCCACCTCCGAATGGCATACGGGTGTCGAGCCTCTCGACCGAAAAAGCGTGCAAAGGTACGACTTTTTTTTGAAACCACCAAATTTTTCTGCATTTTTTTACTTTTTCTTGCATCTTTGAGAAAAAAGTAGTAACTTTGCAAGTGGAATTGAGAAATACCGTCCGGCAGATGTAATTTGCCCGTCACCCACTGACGGAAAATATTGACAACCGAAATATGCCGAAAATCCGAAGAAGAGTAGGCAAAAAACAATTACTTTATGAAACACAAACTTTTATCTCTTTTTGTGGCTCTTGTAGCCACCACAGCCCTTTGGGCAAGTAACATGATTACTTACACAGCAACGGAAAAATTGGAGGGTTATGGCGGTTCTTTAAATGTTAATAAAACGACCTTCGGTCCTACTATCACATCGCACACTTTTAATAATGGCACAGGTACGATTACTTGTAGCGGAGAAATTACAACGATTGGGTATTCTGCTTTCTATGGTTGCAGCGGTTTGATTTCCATCACCATTCCTAATTCCATCACAACGATTGGACATGGTGCTTTCGAAGGTTGCACTGGTTTGACTTCCATCACTATTCCCAATTCTGTCACAATTATTGGAGATGCGGCTTTCGCCGATTGCAGTGGTTTGACCTCTATCACTTGCTATGCCGTTACTCCACCAGAGTGTGCTACTAGTGCTTTCTATAACATAAGTCGATATACTAAAGTCTATGTCCCAGCGTCTTCCTTGACTGATTATCAAAACGCTGAAGGGTGGAAAGATTTGCAACTATATCCTATTATAGCAGCAGATACTACACCAATGGATGACGATAATCCTATCATTATTCCTTCAAGCCAAGAGGTAACCATCACTTGGCCTATTACAGAAGGAACAGACACCTATACACTGACTATCACAAAGAATGGTGAGACAATCTGCATGCTGACATTCAATGCTAACGGACAACTGACAAATATCGCCTTTGCTGCTCCGGGACACAATAGTGCACATCAAGCACCGGCTGCAACACTTACTGCTCAAGGCTATCAGTTTACGGTAACTGGTCTTAATCCCAGTACTGCCTATAATTATAGTGTAACCGCTACCGATGCAGGAGGACAAACGCTTGCCGAGTACAAAGGTAACTTCAGCACAACAGGTGGCGAAACAGGCTTTGATTTAGCGCATGGTTTACAATGTACGATGCACAAATACTTCCACAACGGCAACCTCATCATCGAGCGGAACGGTGTAAAGCACACCGCTACAGGTCAAAAGGTAAAGTAAAAATTCCTATATCATTTACTTTAAAAGTAAATCATATAAACTCACACAGAAACGATTCCCGTAAACGAGTAAACCTAAATCTACTAACAATTAGATACTTACAAACCGCCAGTTCTGTCAAACCGCCAAAACCGCCAATTCCATTAAAAAAACGGCAAAAGGTTTTGCACTTTCGAAAAGGACATGTCCTTTCTGTCCTTTTTGTATAAACAACAGTTTAACAGATAGTTATAGAGAAAAGGAAAAGGACATGTCCTTTTCTATATTTCTATCGAAAACGAACCGCAAAGCGGGGTGGTTTCGATATATCGAATACCAATAGGTCCGCTCGCGAAGGCTCGCGTCACAGGACGGGTATCCCTGTACCATCCTCCTTGACAAAGGCGGAAATCACGCGGTAATAACGCGGAAATCACGCGGAGCCGGACCTGCAATAGACCGCGTGGTGGGGGTAGAGGAGTAGAGGGGTAGAGGAGTAGGGAAAAGAAACACTAAGGCAAACCACTTACAGGGTATTCAGCATACCCAAGAATAAGCCAAGAATAACCCAACAATAACCCAAGAACAACCCTAAACAGGGTGTACAAAATCGGTTACTAAAACAACTGCTTGCTCCATAATTGCGCAAGAAAATCCCGGATATATATGACTTGTATATTGTCTTCTGTTTGGCGAGTAAAAGGATCCAATGAGACTATCATCAGTGTGAAATTGGGATGCTCCTCACGGAAAGCACGAAGACCCTTGAGATGTTTGTTTTGAACCTCCGTAACTGATTTAATCTCGATAGCCAAACTTTCTCCAACAATAGCATCCACTTCTATACCCGTACTAGTGCGCCAATAACAAAGTTGGTCTTGCTTATGATGGTAGCTGATATATGCAACAAGTTCCTGGATAACAAAATGTTCAAATGAGTGACCATATTCAACTGTGCCACGTACCACCCCGTTGCGGTGTAACAAATAGTTGACAACGCCCACATCCATTAAATAGAATTTAGGCGATTGGATAAG
>JAZLHD010000155.1:0-1680 GCA_045616645.1 Paludibacteraceae bacterium | reverse complement strand
GTTAGTTTACGCATATTGTTATATTTTAATTTTCGTTTTGTACAAATTATGCTGCAAAATTGACGAATAGGTGACTCTAAATTAATTTATATAAATTGGTTCATCGGGGGTTCCACCAACTTCTCCTTTGCCTATACCCGTAGGGGAACTCATAAAAACTTGCGTTACTCTCAACGCCTGTGCCTGCGTTGCAGGTCTTAAATATTGCTGTTTCATAATAGTTCGTTTTAGCAATTGTTAATCTTCAATCTTCAATCCCTCAATCGTGTAGGTCTTGTTATCTCTCACAATCACAAACTGTCCGTTGATAAGGTACTTTCCATTGTGCATTGTGCATCGTGAACCCTGCATCTCCAACGAAGTGGGCGTATTATTCGGCTTAGCCATCGTCATACGAGGACCTTTAGCAGCGGGAGCGTGACTTGGGTCGGGTACCAGATCCGCTACTACATACGCGTGGTTAGATGCCATCGTTACCCAACCCATCACCTTGCAGAGTTGGTTCTGATAAACAACGTAGTTTCCTACTAAAACGTTGCCTCCTTCTTGGTCACAAGTAATCTCCGCAAAGTTACCTTGTATCGGGTGGGTTGTGGTAGCCTCTACAGGAGTAACAGCCTCTTGGTCGCCATATTTCACTTTGAGTTCGGTAGCGGTATAGCGGATAATATAACCTACACCGGCAGCGAAGGGAGCAGACTCTTGTTCGAGGGTAAATTCGGTCTCCGTCTCGCTCACAACATTCCAGAACGTAGCGCCATCAACATCGGTGATCTTACGCTCCATACAGATGGTGTTCCAGTTGCCGGAGGTCACATCTTTGCGGACGGTGAACCAAGTATCTTCGGGAGCCGTGCCAAAGGAGGTTGTTACATTCCCTTGGGCGAGGTCGTAGGTCTTTTCGGGGAACACGGGATTACCATTCGTGATAGAAACATCTATCCGACTACTTTTGCCAAACGGATACCAGTCGGTCGTTTCACCTTGGGTAACTTTGATAGCATCAATCTGTGCCATCGCGCACAGTGCCATCAGGCACGCCATTGATAAAAATAAAATTTTTCTCATAATTTTTAGTTTAACAAGTTTAGCGGGTTTAGCTTTACTTTTTGATATAACCAACATTGGTGGGGTTATAGAGTGTGATGGTGGTGGTGCCATCGGTTACCTCCACCGCGGTACAGTCGGTGCAAGGTTCTGCCATCTCGCCAAGCAGTTCCTTTGTGGCTTCGGCTTTGCCGGTCTGATACATGCCCATTATGATAAAAATCACATGCTCTCTTTGAGTGATTTCATCTTGAGTAGTAGCATTATTGATGGCACTGATAGCATCGTCTATCAAAGCGTTGAGTTCGGCATTGATAATACCCTGCCGAGCATTTGTTATATCAGCGATTGCCTCCTCTTTAGCAGCGTCCAAGTCCGCGAGCGTGATGCGGTCCGCGTACGCACTCCAATCCGCCTTGTATGCAGCTTTTGCCACACGGGGAACATAGATGACTGTTTCCATTTCATCTGAGAATACATTTTCACCTATCCATGCAGGAAAAGTACCCAAGCATGTAACAGACTCCAGTTTCGGACTATTGGCAAACGCTCTGTCTCCTATCCTTCCAATCGTTTTCGGAAGGGTAACAGAAGTTAAATCGGGACAATCAGCAAAAGCCTCGCTGCCAATCT
>JAZLHD010000154.1:0-1843 GCA_045616645.1 Paludibacteraceae bacterium | reverse complement strand
CACCCGTGCAACACTCGTTTGACGAGACGAAAGATTATCCGTTCTAATAGTCAGAACAGGTCAACCAAAAGCATCAGTGAGGACAAAAATTGCCCTTGCTGATGTTTTTTTATGCGGTTTACAAGTTTCTTTACATCTCCTTGCCAAAAAACTGTAAAAATCTAATTGCTTTAATATCAGCAGATTATATGCTATGGTATACAGGTTTACAAGTTTACAACTTTTTTCTAAGTTTATTGCGAAGAATTAATTTTCTTCTTTTTCGCTTCCGAATGAGAGGTTATTGTTATACATTTTTTGAGCGATTCGAGTATCTCTGTGATTCGCATAGCGAGAGGTCATAGCCAAGTCGTGATGCCCGGCTTGTTTCATTACATCAATAGCAGGAACACCATTCTCAAGCATGTTGGTAATACCTGTATCCTTCAGAGAGTAGAGTTGCATCGTTTCGGGCAAGTTTAAGGCTTTGCGCATTTCTATCCATGTTCTAGTATATAAGGCATCAGGTGCCATAGTCTCAGATGGAACAAGACTTTTACCGCAGATATAGTAATCTAATGGCATAACATCTAAATGTAGGCTAGTCATTAATTCCTCAATCTCAGCTGTGATACCAACTACACGAGAGCAGTGATTTTTGGAAACCTCTGGTGGAACAATGATGCAATGATCTTTCAAGTGGATGTCGCGTACACGCAATTCCCGTATCTCTTTTGGACGGATAAATCCACTGTAGATAAGCATACATACCAATAGGAAACCCTTCTGGTCATTGGCAGTTAGATAGTCCTTAACTTTTACTAACGCATTGTCCGTTACCAAGTCACGGCGTTTCTCTTCGTTACGCTGTAATTTGAGTTGAGCAAAGGGATTGTTTGTAATCAATTCCTCCTCAATACCCCAAGCAAAGAACAGACGATGACCTTTGATGTGGTTGTTGATGGTGCGAACAGACATATCACTTCGGTCTCCGCGCTTGGTCTTGCATTTCATGACCTCTTCCTCACGATACGCCATATAGGCTTGGGCATCCGCACGGCTGAAATCCTGCGCTTTTATACCTGGCAAGAACTCTTCAAGATAAGCCTTAAATAACTTAGCATAGCTATTATAGGAGCGCATGGTATCTTTGCGAACGATAGGTTCTTTAGCTGCTATAAAGCGGTCTATCAACTCAACCAAAGTAATACTATCGGAAGACGCTGACTTGGATTCTTCTTTGACTGTAGTAGGAACGGATGGAACAAATTCGACTTCAACTGCTTGCTCGTTAATTGCTTGCAATGTTTCCGCGGTTTCAGTAGGAGTCGCGGCTGTCGAGTTATTCGCAACTATGCCTTTAAGCAATGCAACTTCCTTTTGCAACTCATTTATCATATTCACATATGCATGCATACTGGAATTAGTGGGGACAATTGATGTCGGTGCGTAGTTAGTAGGCATAGTCATCAAAGAAGTAGGGACAGAGGATGAAACGGAATCCTTCAAAGACATAATCTCATCTTGATTAGGAATCCATCCTTGGTTAAGGGCAGAGTTAATCTCTCCTACAAGCATATTAGCATACTCGTAAAACTCAGACACCTTATGATAGCGACGCTTAATAATGTTTAAGCGCACGCGATAACGTACCAACTTGGAATCGTTAAGGGTACGAGCATAATACTCAACATGCCAACCTAAGGTTTGGCTAGGACTAAACTTTAATACCGCAGGGTAAAATTGAACACAAGACTGCAACCCTAAAGACTGGGTGATTGTGCCACCACATTGAAGTGGTTCGGAAGAAATTTTTAGAATTGACATTTTTTTTTAGGATTTGAGTCTTCTCAAACCTACAAAA
>JAZLHD010000153.1:0-2962 GCA_045616645.1 Paludibacteraceae bacterium | reverse complement strand
TTGTTAGCAGTTGAAAAAGGCTTAATAATAAGCTCTCTCCCTCGCCTCGCTGACTTCTCGTAACTTTATTCCGGTCAGCTTCGGCTCGGTCGTTCGCTTATTATTTCTCGCTGTGGATGCTATTGGCGTAGCTATGCCTACCTTATACCATCTTACGCGAATTTTCTTCTGCTGTGGCTCCTACTGCTCCTGCGGTTTGTACGAGCTTACGCACTTTAGCCCTCACTCCCATTTCATTGGGAAGAAATCTAATGCCCCTAAAAATTTTATATAAGAAGGCGATAAAATTTTTGCTCTTTGGCAGCCGGGGTGACTTTAAGGAGCACCTCGTGCCGGTGCGGGGTGGCTTAACCCCTTATGTTCCCCTTATTATAAGGGGATAAAAGCGCATAACCAGTCATCGTTCATTTGAAACCAGACCAAAATAAACTCTTCCTTGGCGTAAGGATGGACGTGTCCACTCCGGTAGCCACGGCAAGACTCCGCTTCGCAGAGTTCTTGCGGTGGCCACCTTCGTTACCACTTTTATATATTTAGATACTTATTGGTTTTCGGGCAGAATACCAAAATCGAGAGAAATACCAATTAAGAATTGGCTTAACGTGCTCACAATTTCATTTGTCAAGGGGATGTTCAACAAACGTTTGAAACAAGCCATTAGCGATACGAGTTGACACACCCTTTCCGGTGCAAAGTTAGAGTTATCTATCGAGGGGAAAAGGTCAGGTGAATTTTGTACCGTGCCTCAAAAATCTCCACCTTGCCACGGCAAGACTTCGCTTCGCTCAGTTCTCGCTGTGGCTGGTAGTATTTTTGACAAAAACCTTGTCTTGCTCGCTATGCGATAACACTCGTAAAGCACCGTAAAGGTTATATCAAACGCTAACGGCTTTAAACGCAAGTTAAACATTAAAAACAAATAAAATTATGGCACAGTTAAGTATTTCTTATGGTATCGAGTTTGGCAATCTGCCTCTCAACAAACAAGTAAATGTAAAGGTTGCTCACCGCTCCAGCTTTACCGCAAGTGTAAGTGATTTAGATTGGGGTGAGGACTTGTACGAAGACATCGAGGACTTCAACGTTACAGACCAATCGTGGCGAAACATCGCTTGCAGATATTAAATGTTTAACCCTTAAAAATTTATGTATTATGACTAAAGATTTGAAAACTTTTGACAACAAAGATTTGGCAGACTATTTGAGTATGTACCATTTCCCGAGCGTATGCGGTGGGTGTGGCTATATTGCCACTTTTGTAGATGGCTATAGTACCCCCGTTCTGCTGCACATTGAGAACAAAGACGGACAAAACCTATTACAGGTAGAGGGCAGTGGTGGCAATGACCCCAAATTGCTCATTAAGTTAAGCGACTATTTTTCGTATCACGTAGGCGGTAATCATTATTTGCTCTACTATATGAGTACTGCCGATAAAGACGGAACAAAGAAAGTTTGGTATCGCATTTATCAAAATGTAGAGGAGGAGGAATAACCCTCCTCCTTTTTTATATCGCGCGCTCGCTTGCCGGTGGGCGACGCTCGCGAGAATTATATGGGATAGAATTTACTAATTACGGCAATTTATTTAGTAATTATTTGCCATTCTCCCTTAATTTTTGGATGCTCAGAATTAATGAATCCGTTCTCTTTTAACCAAGCAACAGCTCTCCAAATTGTATTATCATCAACCCCTAGATTTTCTCCCATTTGGTCATATGTAATAGCCCGATTGAGTAATATTAGATTATATACATTTTTAATAATTAAGGTGGGGAAATCATGAATTCCCCCATTTGTGGGGGTTTTTGCATTATTTTCCCCCATTTGTGGGGGTTTTTGAGGAGAATTTACTTCGTTTTCCCCCATTTGTGGGGGTTTTTGAAGTGTATTAACCATCTTTTCTGTTAAGTATCCTTGCTCAATGGCATACTTTTCCATTCGTTCTCCTTTAGGGGATTTGTTTTCTTTCACAAGGAATGCTGTCTGCATGGTTAAATCAAATTGGGGCAAACCATTCTCATTTTCTTCTAATTGATCTTCAACTTGCAAGACACCCCGACTAAAACGATTAACGAAACCTAATACGCGCATACCTTCTGCAACTGCGCGATTGCGGTAATCATTAACGCGAGGGAAGTTTTCGGCAGTAGCCTTACCATACAAACCGCCAGGATTAAGAATCTCTATTCGGTCATCGTACTGATAGAACTGAATAGGACCATTCCCGCTATAGTCTCTATGGCAAATAGCATTCATTATTAATTCACGAGTTGCCCAATGAGGGTAATCAACAACATTCTCTTCACGCAGAGCGCTTACCGGAATTGGACGACGATTGGCAATCGTTGTTTTAATAAATGTATCTAATTCGGGAAGAATTGTACAAAGATTGCCTGCAAATTTATGTTCTGTCAAAATTTCGCCGGCGCGTCCCTTGCCGGAGAAACGTACATACTGAACATATGCTCCTCCCAAAAATCGTTCTACATTTGTACCAAAGAATAATATACCAGCATATGTTGGACAATCGTATCCTAAATCGTAGAATCCGAACGATTGCAATTGGTCGCGGACATCACGTTTATCTACAGCAATAACATCATCAGGCATAGCCTTCGGTAAATATATATGTTTGAAAACGTTCAAGTCTAAATCTGTTAACTTTGCGTCAACACAAGGCATTAAATCAAATGTACGGATACTGCTATTGCGTTTCTCAATTAAGATACGCAAATCATCTTCATTGGCAACACTTTTACGTGGTCCGACACGCACCCATATTCTGCCCTTGTAGTAGATAGGTGGAAAGATTGACGGCTGCACTTCTACTACAACAATATCCCCTTCAGGTAAAGATACTTTTTCGACAACCATACTAGGTTGCGGATGCAAGTTCCCATCCGTACGAATAGCTGCTATATTCTTTAGCAACTCATCCGTTACATCTATTGAATGAATC
>JAZLHD010000152.1:0-4173 GCA_045616645.1 Paludibacteraceae bacterium | reverse complement strand
CTGACTCCCACCCATAAGCTTTTTTCGCACGTATTTCTACGCTGGGTGGGCCTCTCGGGGTAAGGCACTAACCTGCTGACTTCACAACCTCTTGGTTTACTGCTTTGGAGTTACGTTTACCATTCGGACTTCGACTTGTTTAGCAGTCTTATCCATTTCCATTTAGCCTTGTACCAAGTTTCTGTTCGTAGGCTCGAGAGTCTCGCTACTGACTTCCTTCACCCTTATCATTACTGATAACGGCTTGTCATTCGCTTCACTTGGCGGTAAATACCCATGACTGGAATTGAACCAGTTAGGTTAGTGTCATGCCCGACACACTAAAAAAGCCCTAAGAGATATTTCTTAGGGCAAAATGAATTTTTTTAAGTGTCAAACTTCCGGCGTAAGCATAGAATGTTCGTTTGCGAAGCTCACCCTCAAATTTTTCAATTGCTTTTATGGTAGCCTAATCTAGAAGTTCGTCTCTTAGATGTCTTGGCACACAATAAATTCCATCGAAATTATCTATACTTTGCAGTCAAAAAAAGTTTACGTAAATTTGCAAAACATTTCTGCAAATCCTATTTGGAATAATTTAAAAAGCCACAATGCAACATAGAATAGACAAATACCTGGAACCCACCATTAAAGTAGTGTACTCAAGTTTCGCAAGTGATATTTTGAGGTAAAAATAATTGCAAAAAAATGGCTAAAGTTTGCATAATCCATTGATTATCACTATATTTGTGTTGACAAACAAAAAATATAGAGCACCTTTAGCCATGAACAAAAATAGACAAATAATCAGTGAACTCCAAAGTTTTTTCAAGCACAATGATGCAAGTCGGGCAATAAAGAGCATAACAACAGTGATGAATAGCCTCACCCTACAGTCCAAAGTGGTCGGTCCGGTTAAGAATCCGAACTGCAAGTTCACCTTCGTTCAGGTGGTGAAACTTCTCATCCTGTTCCCGTTCTTCTCCGTGAAGAATGCTGCCGATTATGCGAACAGCGGACTCGGCAAGCTGTTCTCCTGCAAGAAGGATATGTTCTACCGCCTTATGGATGACGGACGTATCGATTGGAGACGTCTCATATACTCCATCAATCGTCAACTTATCGGCAAGATCAGCCGCAAAGCTGATGCCAAGGATGCTATCCGCTGTCTCATCATTGACGATACCGACCTACCCAAGCGTGGAACCAAGGCTGAGAGTCTCGGAAAGGTGTTTTCGCATACCGCGATGAAGAGCATTCTCGGCTTCAAGGCCATGTTTCTTTGCTACACTGATGGCAAGACTCAGTTTATGCTTGACAGTACCATACAAGCCGAGACTGGCAAGAACGAGGACAGACCACAAGGGCTTACCAAAAAGCAAAAGGCGGCACAATACACAAAAGAACGTTCAGAGGACGAGAAAGTGAATACCAGAAAGGCTGAAATGACGGAAAGCAAGATAACAAACGCCATCAAGATGATACGCAGAGCCATTGTGGAGGGTATCCGCTTCGACTATCTCCTTGTTGACAGCTGGTTCCCTTGCGCCGAACTGCTCCAGTTCATCCACAGCCGCCACTTCAAGTGCAATCTCATCGGCATGATAAAGATGGGAAAGACCAAATACGATACTGCCGTCGGCAATCTTTCCGCCCCGGATATCATCAAGAAGCTCGTGAAATCCAAGGCTGTAAAGTATGCCCGCTCCATCGGATACCACTACGCTTCCATCAAGGCCAGCTATGCCGCAATGGACGTAGTGTTGTTCTTCTACAGAAAAGGGAACGGTTCTTGGAATGCCCTCATATCCACGGATACGAGCATTGATGCCAAGGAGGCTTTCAAGCTTTACTCCAGAAGGTGGGTAATCGAAGTGGCTCACAAGGAAATGAAATCGTTACTCAACCTCGGAAAATGCCAGTGCATTGACTTCGCAGGGCAAATTGCAGGACTATCATTGTGCATGATGCAATACAATATCCTTGGGTGTGTAAAGCGGTTCGAGGCATACGAAACAATTGGAGGTCTATTCGCTGAAGTCACTGGTGAAACCGTTGAGCTTACCGTTGCCCAAAGAATTTGGGGACTAATCGTAGAGGTTATCAACGTCATTGCAGCATTCATCGCCTGTGATCCATTCGAACTAATAGAAAACGTTATAAACAATGAGTCGACTTTAAAAAGTCAATATTTTAGTAAATCAGTGCCAATCCGCGGACAGCGAAAGGGCGACCGAAATGAAAAATTAGATTTTTGAAGGTCCGTGGCAGAATCATCAAGACAAGCACCACCACAAAAGAAGAACCATTACCACCCGAATAGGTGCCTTCTGGGGCCTTTCCACCTTCGAAGATTACTAATCTTCTAAGATTTATCCATGCGCACCTAGCAAAAGCCCATAGTTCGTGCTTACGCTTACCTCTGTAGCGCGTTTTGTTATTTCTCGTATGAAAGCAGAGTTGGAAAATTGTTGCCTCGACATTGTTTCGTTTGTTTTTCTCCTCTTGCGGGATATCGTTCATCTTCTGTCGGGACCGCATTGATTCGAGTTGCTTCTGCTGAAAATATCGCCACTTGTATTTGGCCCTATCTCCCGAATATGGGATGCGTAAAGCTCCACTTTTTGTCAATTTTGCCACGTACGTTTCTTTAGTTCGCGTATCAGTAATCTTAACCGTCCCGTCCTCGCTCTCGTCTATAGTGTATACACTTTCGTGTCCTTGAATACCGGTAAATACTCCATTGACCGCAAGTGCTCTGTTATCAGCACTCTGATAAGCTCCGTCGCTGTATACGGTGTTTACTTCCGTTCCTGTTGTTTCTTGGGCTTTAGTAATGGCCTCTTCGTAAAACGCATTGTCGGCAGCAGTAGCGCCCTCCACCTGAACACTGGTGATAAGCGATGGAGCATCAGCTTGGTCAGTGGTTTCGGTAACATTTATGCTATACCCCTTAACCTTCTGTTCTCCTTTCAAACGATACTCAGCTTCGGGATCGTTCGGGTTTTGTACACTATCGGCACTGATAGCCTTCTTGTCTCGAGGTGTAACCTGTCCATGCTCAACAATATATTGTTCCTCAAATACTCGTTTGAGTAAACCATCCTTTGCTTTTACTCTTACAAGAACAGCATATATAAGACAACCTAATTCGCCAAGACGTTGTTGTATGGTCTCCGTGTTACTTCTGTAGATTGTTTGCTTCGCATCTTCCTCAAGCCATGGCTGAACTTTCTTTCTTAGGGAAGGATTCAGACGGCTCATATATTTGTTGATTTCCTGAAGGAACGTTTTGTGAATAAGTTCGTATCGTGGATACCATGCTATGTTGCTGCCAATTAGTTTGCTGTCCATTCTTACAGACTTGCCGAATATCTTAAACTTAGTAGCTTGGAACTTCGTTAGACGACTAAAGCAAGTTTCTATCAAATTCTCTCCATGAGCGTCAGCATACGCACAAACACGATTTCGGAAGAGATAGTATGTATCAATGGATGGCGCCTCATCTTCTATGCGAACGAGTCCTAAAGCCTTGCGAGTTAGAAGATCATAGTCGCATTTCTCAATAAGTTCCAGGTCTGAACAACCAAATCCTTCCTTGAGTATATTCATTGCGACAAGTTGGCAAATGGATGCTGTAGGGGCTCCCATATTTCCTTCCTTGAATAACGGCATGAACAATGTCTCGTCAATCTGGGATGTAACCAAAGCGTAGAATTGGTTGAACCACTTCTTCGGATCTTCATATTTCTTCATTGCACGCTTGCACATCAGATTAGCCGGATTATCAAACAACGACATCTGAGGGTTCATTTCGGTCTTTCTAAACATAACAACTAGACTTATTATTTATGTGCAATTTAATCATAAATAATGACATAAGCAAATATATTCTTGACTATCGTTCATTTTTTTACACTTTCTGTAATATTTCTATCCCAAGAAAATCAATCCGCAATTTAGGGCTTTGGACTTTTTAAAGTGGACTCATAATTATTAAACAAAACAATATCTAGGTGGCTGCCTAGCAATTTGTGCGAAAATGCTCTCATTTGCTACTCCGCACGCCGTAATCAGTTCATTGTACAAACACCCATGCCGGTATACTTTCGAAAAACTTGCGGGTCCCAAAAGAGACCCGCTATTCGTTTAAATAAAAATCCATCTTAGAGCATTTTCTTTGTGAACGAGTCA
>JAZLHD010000151.1:0-8035 GCA_045616645.1 Paludibacteraceae bacterium | reverse complement strand
AAAAATTTATTCGAAATCATTTGACAATTCCTTTCTTTTGATTGCGCTAACGCGCAGAAATAATCGTTCGAACGAATGTGAGATAAGAAATCTAACTGAAAATCTTTTCCAAAATCATAACTGATAATTGGGTTTATAGTCGCAGACTTCGAAATAAATAGTTTCAGCCTGTAGCCTTTCAGCCTCTCCCCCTCTCAGCCTTTTAACGAGTTCCTCTTCGATGGCTCGTGAGGGCACGAGGATACAGCCGGAGGAGTGGGATGGCTTTGTACCGACGTGGAAGCGGATGCCGGTGCGTCCGGGGACACGTTCCACGATGGGGAGAAGACGCTTGAAGCGTGGGGACATGGTGACGGCGACGGTGTACCATAAAGCAGGGATCTGAACGCCTACCCTCTCAAGGGTGTCGCAGAAGTATGTGCCGTCAATATAGAGTTTGCCATGAATGGCAGCGCCCGAAGGCGCAGAGCGTTGTAGTCGAAGTAACATGTTCGTTGATTTTAATATCTCTCACAGATTTCACAGATTCCGCAGATAGATTGATAATTTATTATTCCTTTTTATTTTCTTATTGTCTGACCGAGTAAACTCTCTCATCCAATAATAAAACTAAAAAGAAAAGAGATGATTCCACATTGCTTCATCATCCACGCTGTGCAGATGCACATCGTCATAATAAATTATGGGGTGAAATTCCACAGATGCGAGGTTAACACCGCAGGTACTAAACAACTTCCTCCACCAAAGGTGGTGCGTAGCCTTGCCCGCACGCTCGGAGGGCGTAAAGTGTCGCGAGAGCGACCCGATGAATTCTGTGTAATATATCCTTTGATAATTTTATTATTGTGTTGGTAACAACACGGGATGTGACGTTAGGAACATTCCTTTTTTAGTTCTTCTTTTTTGGATGTGGAAGTTTACTTACAACAGACGAAAAAAAGAAATAAAAAAAAATAATAAAATAAATAATCAGTGCAATCTGTGGAATCTGTGAGAGATCTTAATGTTTATACCTGTAATGATAGTCTATTCCCAGCAAGCTGCCGGCAAACGTGAGGGTTTCGCCGTAGGCGACGAGGACGGAGGAGTGGATCTCACCCACAGGCGGAGCATAGAAGGCGAGGAATAGCAGCAGGACACCTGCCAAGCATAGCCCTGCCGCTATCGATAACTGAATAAAACTATTCTTGTTCATAGCTTACTCCTCTACGCCTCCACCGCCGGTGGTGTGAGCCAGATCCCATGCAGCCATTTTCGTCTTCCACAAGTACGAGTTGAACGACTTGTAGTTGTCACGCACCAATACGTAAGCATCGTATGCGTCGGCAATAGCCGTAGGGTCGGTCTTCATCGTCTTGATGGTGCCAGCCACATCCTTGAAGCGTTGTTGGTGTCGGGTCTCCAAAGAGGTCAAAGGGTTGGTGCTGTAATCGCGAGGATTACATTGTTTACCGGTCCACATCTGGTCTTTGTTGACGCCTTTGCGCCCGAGGTTGATGATGAATTTACTGTGTTCGCAAACCTTTCCGCTCAATTGCTCGAAAGGTTCCATAAGTTTAATAATTCGTGCCATAGTTGTTTAATTTGTGATTGTTGATTGGTGATTTGTGATTTATTCGAACGTGGGTTTGACAAACTCTTGAGCTACGATGTAGTCACGCAGGTAGAGATACCTCTTTTGGTTCTTGAAGCCAGCCTTGTACGTCTGTAGCTTGGTGTAGTTCGATTGGTCGGTGTCGGTGGACTTAGCCGCAAGGATAGCTTTCGTAGCGGTTTGTGCCGCAGTGAAGGCTTCGCGGTAAGCGAGTTGTTTGTCACTGTTGCCGCCATCGTAGGGGTGTTTCATACGTACACCGATGGTGGCGTTGTCGGCAGTACGGTTCTTGAAGTGGATGTCGTCCGTACCGGAGAACTTGCGTTTGATACTGTCAAACGGCGTTGAAGGTTTGATGATTGCCATGATGAAAAATTTTTAAGTTAAACAAAAATTTTTAGTTTAGAGTTGAGAGTTTATAGTTTAAAGAAGTTTTTAAGTTTAGTAGTTTAAAGTTTTATCTTTTAACTATCGCCACAGGCGCACTAGACGGCTTCTTTCAACTTTCAACTTTCCACTTTCAACTTTAACGACCAGCCCAAAGGGCGGTCGAGGGTTAAAAGTTAAATATTGATTGGTGAAAACGTTTTCTACTATCTATATACGCAAGAACCCCGATTTTAGCACTGATTTTTTGAAAAAAATGACGTTAATATGCATTTTTTTCTAAAAATACTTGCACATATCAAAATAAAACTGTACTTTTGCAGAAAATTTCCGTAAAACATTTTACGGTAAAACATTTTACGGAAGCACAACACATACAATTATGAAATGGTTTGGTAGAGAAGAAGAGATGAAAATTCTCAGAGAGGCTCAAGTTCGGTCTGAGCAAATGTCGGCACAATTAACGATATTGTCGGGTGTACGGCGAGTAGGTAAGACGACCTTAGTACAGCATACGTTTGGGATAGAGAACATCCTTTACTTTTATGTTAGTAATAAGAAAGAGGAGGACTTATGCGCCATCTTCACGCAAGAGATAGAGGAGAAGTTACATGTACAGGTTATTGGCACATTGACTCGTTTTGAAGAGGTGTTTAGGTATGTGATGGAAATAGCTAAGCAGCGACCGATTACTCTTTTTATTGATGAGTTTCAGGAGTTCAAGAAAGTAAATAGTTCCGTTTATGCCGATATGCAAAAGATTTGGGATATTAACAAAAAGAGTGCGAAACTCAATCTCATTGTTGGAGGCAGTGCTCGGACGATGTTATTGGATTTATTCGAGAATGACTCCCAACCACTTTATGGTCGGCAGACGCAACTGATATGTTTAGAGCATTTCTATCCTTCTGAATTGAAAGAGATATTGGCATACTATCATGCCGATTATACCAAGGACGACTTATTAGCCTTATATAGTTTCACCGGTGGAGTGGCATTATATGTCGAACTGCTGATGGATAATGGAGCCTTCACGAAAGACAAGATGATAGAGACTATCATTTGTCGTGGGTCAATCTTCTTAGCGGAAGCCAAGAATCATATTGCGGAAGAGTTTGGTAGGGACGCGGATGTTTATTTTTCCATTTTGAGTGCCATTGCCACAGGGCATCTATCTCGGAGTCAAATAGAAGATGTTGTTGGGAAAGAGGTAGGTGGTTATTTGGCTGTTTTGGAAAATACGTATGGTCTTATTCACAAACATCAACCTCTTTTTGCCACCACCACACGGATGATTCGTTATGAGTTATGGGATAATTTTTATATCTTCTGGTTTAGGTATATTTTCAAGTATGGTTATATGCTGGAAATCAATGCATGGGATAAGTTAAGGACTATCATTGCAAACGATTACGAGACCTTCTCCGGAAAACGGTTAGAAAGGTATTTTAGGGATTTACTTGTAGAATCCAATAACTATACGCGTATTGACACTTGGTGGGATAGACAAGGACGGTATGAGATTGACCTTATTGCGATAGACGAACTCAATAAAAAAGCCGATTTTTACGAAATCAAACGACAAGCAAAGGAATTCAATCCTGCTCTTATGGAAGAGCGTCAGACTGAATTCCTACTTGCCACGCGTAGTCTAAAGGATTATTCTCTTACTTCGCGATTCTTAAGTTTGGAAGATATGTAGGCACAATGGAGCGCAGTTTCTTCAACGCCCTTACATGCACTCGATGAACCCATAACGAGGATCGGTGTAATCGTTCGGCGAGTGCTTTCTCATCAACGGAGTCTTCTTCAAAACCATAAAGCGCACAAATGACCTTCCTGTCGATGGCGGGTAGTTGCCGGATTGCCTTCTTTAAGCCGTTGTGCAGTTCGGCATGCTCCTCTTGGCGGATAATCACATCCTCTATGCTCTCGCCCGTAGTGAGTAGGTCGGCATAGGTGAGTGCTTCTTGTTCTTCCTTATACACTTGTGTATTGATACTTATGCTGACATTCGTATAGGTCTCTTCACAATGGTGCGGGAGGCGCATCACGTTGCCGTAGGTTTGTACAGCGTTCTCTATTTCCCTGCGTACCCACCAACTGGCATAGGATTGGAACTGGATGCCGCGGTTGGGGTCGAAGCGTTTGGCTGCTTCGATGAGTCCGATACGTCCCTCTTGCATGAGGTCCTCCGGATCCACGTTAGCGACTTTAAATTGATTAACTATGACACGCACAAGGCGGTCGTGTTGAGTGATAAATTCATTATTGATTTCCATAATTTTTGTGTTTTTTAGTTCCGCGGCTCGTAACCGCGGAGTCCTGTTTTTTACTTATTAAACTCTAAACTCCCCCAAAGGGGGGCAAAGTACTATCTATCAACGTAGCAATAACGTAGCAATAACGTAGCATAATAGGCCCTACGTATCCTTGACGTATCTCTGACCTTTCCGTGCGGTTCCGTATTGTAGCCCAAACGCTTGCCTCATCTGACGTTGTTGCTCTGAACATCTACGGGGCTTGTGTTGAAACACACAATGTCCTCTAAAATTCCTCACGTAGTATGCGTCGTTTTTGCTCAGACTACCGCTGAGCTCCTCATACGGTTCTTGTAATACTGCTATTGCCATGGCGTAAAAATTCTTCGTAATAGTGATTAACTAACCATCCTCTAAACGTACTATAACGCTTAATCTGTTTTTCCCAATGGGGCTTTAGTGTTGCCATTTGGTTCGGATCTTTGAGTACGGAGCACGCATATTGGATTGCTTGACGAAACTGCTCATTGCGTTCGCGTGCAGGTTCAGAGGTTTGATACTTAATACTTTTCTTTGTCTTTCTAGGTTTATGACAAAGGAAATGTTGTTTCGTTTTCTTATCGTATCGTAAATAATACGGTGAGTCTTTGCTTATGCTCCCCGTCATGGAAGCAATCTGTGGTAATGATAATTCTACTTTCATAATTTTACATTTTTTTTGTTATGTCCTTTTTGCGTGCATTGTATGCGCGCTTTTGGTGTTTATCTTCCGCGGTTCGTAACCGCGGCTTGTTTAGCATTTTTGTGCCGCGCACCTTTGCGCGGAGTTTGGTCCATTCTCTCCGCATAGTATGCGGATTCCTTATAGTTACCGATGGCGTGAAACTCTGCGCCTCCGGCGCCTCGTTTCCTCCGGTCTAGCGCAGCGTTCCGGGCAATCCGGTATTTCCGTTTGTTCATTGTGCATTTCGGTCGCATTTTTGCGTGAATATCACGCCATCGGAAACTTCTGCGCCTCCGGCGCCTCGTTTCCTCTAGTCATCGTTAGGGTGGTGCTGACATTGCTGACATTGCTGACATTGCTGACATTGCTGACATTGGTTTTTATATACTACCTACGCGCGGGTGGGGTATTAGAATCTGTTGTCAGCGTTGTCAGCCGTAGTCTTTTGTTCTTCTTCGGAATAAGCCTCACGTGCTTGTATTTTCCGCTGATTATCAATATCTTGCTTAAGAAAAACAACATAGCCACGGGTCCCGTGATGACCAACTCGGCGCTGACAATACCCAAGACGTTGGAGGATAACTCCGAGTTTTCTAATGTCAGCAGGTTTCTTGATGCTTCCGTAGTCCACGAGTTTGGCGGATATCTCTGCCGCCGTCATAAACACCGCCCCATTATCCCCCGGATTGGCGGGTTGGAAATACACGGGCAGCAGTTGCTCCTCGTTGCTCTCTACATGAAAACTCTCTACATGGCTCTCCATCGCCTCGATGTCCGGCAACTCAAACCAGTACTCAAAACCATTGCGCAACAGGTACAACGCCTCCCCATAGATCTGCTCGTACGGAAAACTGTTTCCCCAGTTGTACGGACTCTCAATACTCTCCACCTCGAACGGCAACCACCTGCGGTTACCCGTTTGGTCAGTGAGGAACTCGCGTTTGTTGCCCGAGGCGCAGAACGAGGCAATACGGATACGGCGCTCTTTGGTATAACCATACGCGGCACGCTCGTTCACATCCGAAGAGGTGATGATCGACTTGAGTTGGTTGAGCTCTTTGTCGGACATGCTATCAATCTCATCGAGGTTGATGAGTCCGAACTCCGCTATACGCATACGCTCGTCTTTATTAAGGTCGCGCACGTTAGCCATCTTCGTGCAGTAGGCGCGCAGGCAGGGCGGCATCAGGTGTTCGAGCCACGTGGTCTTGTAGATACCCTGTTTGCCGATGAGCACCAGCACCTGCTGATTCACCACCTCGTCATACATCCAACTCGCTACCATCGCCACGAACCACTTCTTAAAGCACACCCGCCACCGCTCCTGCTCCCCCACTACGTGGACTTGTGAGGAAAGCCAGTTGATGAAGGAACTATTGCTCGGAGTATATTCGTCAAGCGAGAGCAGGTAGTCGCGTAGGGGGTTGATGGCGGGCACGGTGTGGCTATTAAGAACGATACGTATCTCCTTATCGGTGACGTTGACACCGGTCTCATTGGCGCATTCCACCGCGATGGTGTTTATCCACCGCGTGTCGAGGTCTTGCCAAAGACCCCCCTCCCGACAGCCCATATTTGGGCGTCCCCCTAAAAGGGGAGGAGTTTCTCCCATCTCTCCCCCTTTGGGGGAGTTGGAGGGGGCTATTACTTGCAACTTCTGCGAAAGCAGGTCGTAGCGAAGGCGACCTGTCTCGACGTAGTTGCTCCGCACATACTCCTGTGCGGTGGGTAATTTAGCGGCACTCATGCTTGTGCCTCCTCCTTAATTATGATACGCTCGTACGCACGAACGGCGTAGCGGCATTTGGGACCGAAGATGCGTTGCAGTTTCTCGCGGTAGAAACGGATGTTACGATAGACAGACATGGTGTTGTCGTAGCGGCAGATGACCAGCATCCGATGGGCTTTGGGATAACGTTTCACACCGACGGGAAGTCTGACGGATAGTCTATCCTCGTTTATCAACTCGTGATAGAGGGTGGACCGCCGTTTGGTCGAAGGGTCCCGTAGAACAAAGCTAATTGCCTTGTTCATGTCTAAATGGTTCATGACTCGTGCCACCTTGGCATCGTTGCTTTTAAGGGAAGAAGCAATAACCACTGATTGTAGTTGTGTCATTTTTACAAATGATTTAGTGCCCGTGTGGGCGGTTAGTAAAAATGACCCGGGTCTGCTTTTGGATAGGCGACAAACTCTTAATAGCTTGTCAGTTGCAACCTTGCTTATCCGAAAAGCGATGCAAAATTACTGCTTTTTTGTGATGTAAAAAAGGACACATGTCCCGAAATAGCAAGACAGTGTCCCGAAATTGTTATTTTTTCCGTGATAAAGACTTGCGTAGGGCATTATCATCCACAACCCAACCGAATTTACCTGTTAATTGGCGGGCTAATTCGGCTTTAGAGCGGCAAGTTGCTTCCCAATCAATACCTTGTTGGCGTTGTTGAGCAAGCCAAGACCGGACGGCGGTATAGTTGTCTTTAGGCGGATAGTTATCCGTCTTAGATTGGGGAACTAGTTTCGCAAACTTTTTGCGGAACGACTGAGCGAGAGGACTCTCGCTACGAGAGAAATAGGTGGCGAGTAATTCGCCTAAAAGTTGATCTGTTACCATAGTTTTGTATGTTAAATAATTAATTACTTCTACTATACGCATAATCCGGCGTATAGGTTAACTATGGTAAAATTTACTTACCCTCTTTCGGGGTACAAAATTACAAAAAATTATTGATATACAAAAAGACAACTTTTAACAACCGTTGTAAGTTGCTATTAATCAGTAGTTTGAATAATAAAACAATTTTTGTTCTATTTTTGAGCGCAAAAAAAACACTGCCGCTCCTCACGGATGGGCAGTGCCAATGAAAACTATTTTTTTCTATTTTCCCGATGATGGACATCGGGTTAGGTTAATTTCTCTATTCGTATGGTTATGGTATGCAAGGTATTAGGGTTTTAAACACCCAATAGGAACGACATAGACACCATCTTCACGACGATAGGCATACGAACCAACTGCCGTTAAAACTACAAGAAAAGACGGATTCTTCATCTTAGTAGTATCTAATT
>JAZLHD010000150.1:0-1059 GCA_045616645.1 Paludibacteraceae bacterium | reverse complement strand
ACGCAAATGGTGCTTTTACGGTTGCCTTCCCTGCAAGCGTTACCATGAACGGCGATACAGATTTAGAAGCTGGTGGCGTGTATCAGTTTAGTATTTGTAACGGTTATGGTGTTATTGTTAAAATGGCATAGAGATGAGTGCATTTAGAAGAATGTTGATGGCTAAAGTATCCAAGAGAAAAGTTCCAACTGAGAGTTACATTGAGGGATATACAAACACAGCCTATCACACAATATACTACTCGCTTGACGGAGGTGTGACATACAATGGCGTAGCATCGAACGCAAATGCCTATTTTCGTATAGATTTAGAAGATGCACCTACAACACTGGAGAAATTGTTTTATCCCGGCGACAATGACGAGCGTTCAAACAACTTTGCTATAGTATATGTTGATTTTTCGCATGTGGCAGATTCGTCACGTATAACAAACATGGCGTGGATGTGCAAGAACTTGAACGAATTAAATGGAGTGAATCTTAAAGGCTTGCAACATGCTAAACCAACCGATATAGGACAGATTTTTAATTCATGTGAGGCTTTGACTTCTTTGGATATGTCTATGCTTAACACAAGTAGAGTTTCAGCTTCAGTAACGAACCATGGCTTTGCAACTATGTTGTATGGCTGTACTGCTCTTGAAATGGTGAAACTACCTCAGTTTCCTTCCACTGCATATATAGGAAGCAGTCCGTTCGGATTGTGTTCCGCTCTAACTACGATAAGTCAGTGTGGAACTATAGACACCGATAAATTTCACGTTAACCAGTCACCACTTACCCGTGCGTCGGCATTGGTGATTATAAACGCACTCGCAGACAAGACCGGCGGAACTGCTGGAACATTGAAATTGTCGGCCAGCACGCTTGCACTATTGAGCCAAAACGATATTGCAATTGCTAATGGAAAAAACTGGAATGTGACAATTTAATCGTTATTTGAACATTGATTAAAAGGTGTTAAAAGAATAAAGGCAACTATTTCGTAGTTGCCTTTGTTTTTTGTTCAAAAATGTACTTTTTAATTTATAAAAGTGGATTTTTTGATTTGGGGGTTATA
>JAZLHD010000149.1:0-2926 GCA_045616645.1 Paludibacteraceae bacterium | reverse complement strand
AAAAGATCAATGGTAGTGATGGCTTCTATCTCTTCGAAGCCGTTGTCCAAAAACAAGTAGTTCATGTTAATTTAATTTGAATATATACGTTATTGTTCCCATCTGTAATGTCGGTTTATCCGTAGGTGAGAACTGCGCTTTTAGCGCTGCTGCTTTGGCAGATTGTAACAGATGGTCATCGCCCGTGTTCGTACCTTTGCCCACAGAGGCACTCACGACCTTACCATCTCTATCCACAGAGATATTGATAACCACAACACCTTCCGTGTTATAATCCTTTGCCGGTGCCGGCAGTTTGCCGACCAAGGAGCGACCCGCAAGGGAATAAGAGTTTTGTCCGGTAGCGGATGTGGCAGTCACACTACCTGCTTGTTTATTGCCTTGGGCGGTGCCACTACCGGTGCTGGTTTCGGGAGCTTGTCCAAAAAGAGAACCCATAGCTTGAGCCTTGGCAATAGCTTCTTGCCTCTTACGCTCTTTCTCCTCTTCCTCTGCTCGTTTTTGTTCAGCTAAAGCAAGCGCTTCCTCATCTTCCTGTGTGATAAAATCTTCTTTAGCAGGTTGGGATTGAGAAGAAGGTTGAGAGATAACCGGTTGCGTCTGAGGCAATGGAAGAGGCTCCGGTTTAGAACCTTCGCCTTGTTCCTCTTGTCCAAAAGCGACTACAATACCTTCATCTTCTTGCACTTGAGGGGCGGAAAGGGAAAGGAACCACAAGAGAGCGAACACCCCTATCAAAAAGACGAGGGTCCCCGCAGAGGCAATAATATGGGATTTATGTTCGGTCTTCATCGTTTGGTAGCTATTACCACTTTCATCTTATACTGATTAGCTATATCAAGGACGCGAACGACCTCTTTGTACGCAATGTCTTGATCAGCATGCAGCGCCACATACATAGACGAGTCTTGCTGTTGGATACTACATAGATAAGCCTCAAGATCATCGGGAGCAATAGCGATGGGTTTTTCTTTACCCAAAGCTACAAAATAATTCCCTAAGTTGTCAATACTCACCTTTGCTACCACTTGACGGGTCGTAGTCTTAGACGACGACTGCGGCAGATTGATCTTGATATCGTTAGGGGAAGACATCGTACTTGCCATTACGAAGAACAGCAAGAGCAAGAAGATAAGGTCCGTCATAGAAGACATGGCGAACGTTGCTTCTACTTTATTTCTACGTTTAAGAGCCATAGTTATGCAGGTTCATTCATTAAGTCCATAAACTCTAATGTCTTTGCTTCCAAATTACGGATGACGCGATCGATACGCGCTACCAGGAAGTTATAAGCAAACATAGCCAAAATACCCACAATAAGACCACCAATAGTGGTTACCATGGCTTGATACATACCCTCACTAAGAGCACTCATCTCAATAATCCCACTCGCATTTTGCGCCATGTTAAAGAACGTCTGAACCATACCCAAAACCGTTCCTAAGAAACCCAACATCGGAGCTCCGGCAGCAATCGTTGCCATGATGACTAATCCTTTCTCAAGCTTTGCCACCTCCAGATTACCTACGTTCTCCACCGCTACTTGTACATCCTGCATAGGACGACCAATACGGGTGATACCTTTCTCAATCATACGAGAAGCAGGCGTATTGGTAGAACGGCTGAGTTTGAGAGCCGAGTCAATATCCCCATTGTGAATAAAATCGCGAATACGGTTCATAAACGACTTATCATCCTTTCCCGCAGCGCCAATGACCACCATACGTTCAATAAAAATATACACTGCCCAAGCCAACAAAACGGCAAGAACAATCATAATCCAACCACCATATTGGGCCATCGTAAAGAGGTTAATAGACTGGGTGGCATCCTCCATAATAGGTTCTTCCACCATAGCTAACGTGTCCGTTAATAATGTGTCAATTTGTAATAGCATATCGATATTGTTTTATTGTTTCTTCTATTCCTAAATACAACGCATCCGCAATGACAGCATGTCCGATGCTCACCTCGTCCGTCCAAGGGAAAGCGTGAATAAACGCGCCAAGGTTCTTTCTATTCAAATCATGTCCCGCATTCAACCCCAAACCCAACTCGTGCGCTTTCTCAGCAGCAGGGCGATATTGGGCGATAGCAGCCTCGGGGTCGGTATCATACAATGCTGCGTATGGACCGGTATATAACTCTACCCTATCCGCACCCGTCTTAGCTGCGTATTCAACCATCTCGGGATCCGCATCCACGAAGATACTAACACGAATACCTTTCTCGTGGAAGAAAGCAACGATTGTGCGAAGTTCGCTCTCGTACTTCTTCGTATCCCAACCATGATTGCTCGTCAGCTGCGCCGGATCATCGGGAACCAACGTAACTTGCGTAGGGCACACATCTGCCACCAATTGTTGAAAAACGGGCGTTGGATTCCCCTCAATATTGAGTTCGGTAGTTACCAACTGTTTTAGCGCATACACATCCGAACGGCGAATATGTCGCTCATCAGGACGCGGATGAACCGTAATCCCTTGCGCCCCAAAACGCTCACAGTCCATTGCGAACTGCTCCACATCGGGCATATTTCCACCACGCGCATTGCGCAATGTAGCAACCTTATTGATATTGATACTAAGCTTTGTCATGAACTTTGTTCATAATTCGCTTCTATATAACTATTTCGTTTTCCGCCATTTTTTATCTCTCACAGATTTCACAGATTGCACGGATTGTCTTTATTATTTCCTCCTATTTCTTTATTCTCGGATTGTGAGTAAACTCCCATCCATACATAAATCAATAGTAGGGACGGTCTCGCTTCGTATATCTCCGCTCACCCGCCGTGTCTGCTACGCAACCACCTTATAAAAATTTCACAGATGGCGAGGGTACGCGTTGCCTAATAAATTCATTCCACAGAACTCTTCTACCTTTCGATTTTTAGTTTAGATTCTCTTTTTGATTTTTAGTTAGA
>JAZLHD010000148.1:0-1147 GCA_045616645.1 Paludibacteraceae bacterium | reverse complement strand
CCACCTTCAACCTGCTCATGGATAGATCGTCGGGTTTCGGGTCTATGAAATGATACTTTCGCCCTATTCAGACGCGCTTTCGCTACGGCTCCGTCTCTTCGACTTAACCTTGCATCACATCATAACTCGCCGGTTCATTCTTCAATAGGCACGCTATCACCCTTTAACGGGCTCTAACTTTTTGTAAGCATACAGTTTCAGATTCTTTTCACTCCCCTCCCGGGGTTCTTTTCACCTTTCCTTCACAGTACTGGTTCACTATCGGTCACTAGTTAGTATTTAGCCTTGCGCAGTGGTCTGCGCTCCTTCCGACAAAATAACTTGTTTCGCCGTACTCAGGATCTCACTAGGGGGTTATGAGCTTACGGATACGGGACTATCACCCACTATGGTTGGCTTTCCCAAGCCATTCTCCTTTTTCATAACACATCCCACATTGTGGTCCACACCCCAACCCAAAGGTTGGTTTAGGCTCCTCCGCTTTCGCTCGCCGCTACTTACGGAATCGATTAAATCTTTCTTTTCCTCCAGCTACTAAGATGTTTCAATTCACTGGGTGTTTCTTCATTGCGAATATAGATTCCTCGCAAGATGACACGGGATAAACCGTGCCGGGTTGCCCCATTCGGACATCGACGGATCAAAGCTCACTTCCAGCTCCCCGTCGCTTTTCGCAGGTAGTCGCGTCCTTCTTCGCCTTCTAGTGCCAAGGCATTCACTGTACGCCCTTATTAACTTAACTTCGTAAAATATAGGTTTATGTAATTGTCTTGTTTAAACAATATTTCATTGCTTATTTTCGTTACGCAAATCTCAACATGATGAAATCATATGAAATTGCAACATAACAGAAAGAACATGTTTTATAATATCCAGTTTTCAAAGAACAGCTCCTGAGAGATTGCTAATCTCTCAAAACTAAACAGATGTCACCGAAACTAACGTCACCAGCAATTAACTAAATTTAGGTTTTAATGTACTGTTTTAGGTCTTCCCTAAAACGAAATTCTTTCTCCATAGAAAGGAGGTGATCCATCCCCACGTTCCCGTAGGGATACCTTGTTACGACTTAACCCCAATCACCAGTCCTACCTTAGGCGTCTCCCCCCTTGCGGTTAGGATAACGACTTCGAGTATTACCAGCTCT
>JAZLHD010000147.1:0-2331 GCA_045616645.1 Paludibacteraceae bacterium | reverse complement strand
TCCTCATCTATAATTTATTATTGTGTTGGCAACAACACGGGATGTGACGTTAGGAACATTCCCTTTTTAGTTCTTCTTTTTTGGTAGTGGGAGTTTACTCACAACTAACGAAAAAAAGAAATAAAAAAATAATAAATTAATCAATCAGTGTAATCTGTGGAATCTGTGAGAGACACCCCAAAATACCTGTTATTTCTCCATTTTGTTTTCGTCACTTCAAAAAAGTGACTGCAAAATTACAAAAATATTTGCATATATGCAAATTTATTCGTACCTTTGTGCAAAATTTTACAAATATGAAACATTCGTATATCAAAGCGCTTAAAATTACAGGTATTGTAGTGGGCTCTCTCATCCTTCTTCATGGAGCTATATCTTTAGTTGTCAACTATTTATTACACGAGCGTATTGAGCAACGCTTGGTAGAGCAGGTGCAGGTGCTTTATGGTAAGACGATCCGTTATGGTAAGATCAATATCTCTCCTCTCTCTCGTACTGTTTCTATTGACGATTTGTACTTCAATAGCACAGCCTCTGACTCGTTGCTGGCGGATTCGTTAGGTTTTGAGGTGGCAGTGGATAGGGTGCGCGTGTTGAAAGTGGATTTTATAGATCTACTCATCCACAAGGATGTCGTTATCCGGTCTATTGTGATTCAGCATCCTCAAATGAGTCTGAACCTCAGTGAGAAACTTTTCCAAGCGCCTCCGTCTTCTATCTCCGCTAGTGAAGAGATGATTTCTTACGTAGCGCGACTGAATGTGGATAATGTGCGTATTGAGGACGCAGCTGTTTATTGGAGAATGCTTGATTCGCATTTGCGATTTGAGGTGGACGACATTGACTTAGCGGTAGATAACTTGGACTTCGATTTTGCGACCCAAACCGCTTCGTATAACGATTCCACGTACTTCGTTTCTCTCAGTGGTATTCGTGTCTTGACGCCTGATAGCCTCACGTATCTATCGGTAGGGCAGTTAGAGAGTAAGGATGCCGGACCTATCGTTATCAAGAACTTCCACGAGCACACGACCGTGGGTTATCGCGAACTGGCTAATCGCTCCCATCTACCGGAGACGTGGACGGCTATTGATGTACCGCAAGTAGAGACCTCGCCTATCAATATCATTGCCCAGATCCTCAGTCAGAAAGTGACGATTGATACTCTCAAGGCGAATGTTAAAAGCCTCAAGGTGTTTGAAGACTTGCGCTATCCGAATATCGATCCGTATCCCATGCCCCAACAAGTGTTGATGGCGGTAGAAGTGCCGCTCAAAGTGAGGTATATCAATGCTTCGGTCGATACACTTCATTATACGTTGGCTACGACCGATATCCACGATGGTTCGTTGGATATAGTCAATATCAAGGCGCGTATTAAGAACTTCGGCAACCGCAACCGTGACGAGTTCCGCGTCTTAGGTAGTGCCTCGTTTATAGGTGGGGGTAGGGCAGATCTGCAGGTAACCATGAAGATGAGCAAAGCCTGTGACTGGTCGATTAAGTTGTCGGGAAAAGGACTTAAAGGAAGTGCTTTTAACGGTTTCTTACGTCCGCTTTTCGGTTTGGGTGTCAACCTCGATATTGACGAGGTGAAGGCGGAATATACGGGCGATAAAGACAAAGCTGCGGGTGATTTTAAGATGCTTTATCACGGCTTAGAGATTTTGACTTATCCGGGTGAATCGGCTTACGATATCATCAATAAGAACGCCAAAGCGATTGCGACTTTGGGGAATAGTCTGATTCCTAAGTCCAATCCCACTTTATTGCCGGGCAGTAAGGGGAACTTACCTTCTGAGCGTCCGCGTGAATACAATGTCAAGGCGGAGCGTGACCCGATGAAGAAAGTGCCTGTTTATATGCTTTCGCCCGTCTTTGATGGCTTGAAGAAAACCATGCTTCCCGGCCTTTATATCCAAAAGAAGAGGAAGAAATAAGAAGTAGTGCCTCTCTATATTCATCCGCAAAACAGCGTAATTTTACGCAAAATTGCGGATGAAAACACCAATTATCCGCAAAATAGCGTAATTTTACGCAAAATTGCGGATAAATATTTGCATGTATGAAAATAAAGTTGTATCTTTGCACTCTCAAATATAAACAATTATGGAATATATTCATCGAGACATTTCCTTGAAGATTCCTATTTATTTGATGAAGCAAAGCGTTTCAATATAAAAGGGAAACGATATTTTGAATCTATAAAAAAATATTATTGTAGCGATATTGGTTTACGAAATGCGCGTCTCAATTATCGTCAGCAAGAGATAACCCATATTATGGAGAATATTATCTTCAATGAACTGAAGGTTCGTGGATATGCGGTAG
>JAZLHD010000146.1:0-18291 GCA_045616645.1 Paludibacteraceae bacterium | reverse complement strand
CTTTCATGTCTAATACACTGACAGCACCCGTTAAGTCAACCTTACGTTGTGTAGTGTAACCCGTCACAACTAATTCTTCTAACTCTTCGGTGGCTTCTTCTAACATAATTTTCATTGAAGATTGTGCAACGACTTGCACATCTTTATAACCGACAAAAGAGATTGTTAACAAATCCCCTTTGTTGGCAGACAAAGAGAACAAACCATCCACATCGGTAATGGTACCTTTGTTAGACGCGGTGATGACGGATGCACCAATAATAGGTTCATTCGTTTGAGAATCAATCACCTTACCGTTCACCATAAAACTCTGGGCAAACAGAGAGATGGACATCATCTCCAAAAACAAGGAAAGCAAAAGTTTTAAGTGTTTCATAGTACAAAATTTTGATTATTTTTTTGTTTTACGATGCAAAATTACAACATTTATAGCATATATACAATAAAATACGCGTCTAAATATACAACAAATGTTGCATCTGGGTCGAAATGCAACATTTGTTTTATAAAAAGGAAGAAAAATAGTTTTATAATAATCCCGTCATATATAATGGCAAGTAACGAATACCATCCTTTTGCTCTAAATCACCACTATGAAGCACAGTAGGAAGCGTAACCTGTTCCGCATACTTCTTGACACATTTATTCAGGGATGAAAGAGTATAGTTTCTCCCACTCTTTACTTCGATTGGAATAATATTATGCCGCGATGTGATTCTTGCCGATACGACGTGCACCTTCAATCAAAAGAGCACTCGTTCCATGAGAAGTCTCTTTCCATTCGACTAATTTGTTGTAAATCTTTCTCTTGAGTTCCATGATTATGTGTTTTTTTATATTTAATCATCCAATGATATTGCACATTTTCTTGATTTTATATATGTATAGAATTACACATTTTCAAGATTTTTTATTTCACGCTGCAAAATTACTACTTTTTTTTGATTTGTGCAAGAAAAATCGCACAAAAATGCATTTTTCTTACTTTGGACGTTTGACGTCACAAGGGGAAATATTGAATAAATCCTTATAGCATTTGGTGAAATAGGATGCCGAAGTAAATCCTACGGCATAAGCAATTTGTTGGATGGTCTCGTCGGTATTAAGCAACATCTGTTGTCCCCGTTTTAAGCGAATGGAACGAATCAGATCCACCGGCGAACAACCTGTTAATGCTTTGGTCTTGCGGAAGAGTTGTGCTCGACTAATATGCAACGCATCGCTCAGCGTGTTGACATTAAGGTCAGTATCTGCCATGCGCACCTCAATCTCACGCATCAGTTGTTGCATAAACTTATCCGAAGCGGTAGCGGTGGCTTGAACACGGGCTAACTCGGTACTCATGCTCTCTAAGCGTTGCTGTTGCTCTTGTATCGTGCGTTGGGTGCGTTCGCGCTCTTGGTGAACACGCTTGCGATACGAAACAACCTTCCAAAGAATAACAAAAAGGATGACGAGTAAGACCACAATAGAGATGGAGGCATATACCACCATCTTCTGCATCGAAATCGTTTCGTTCAGTTCAGAGATTTTGTTTTGCAACAACTGGATAGTCTCCACACGATGTTCCATCTCGTTGGCATATTGTTGCATGGCAATAGCCCCCTTCAAATCAATCATCGTGGTGCTTAGGTTATTATCTCTTACGAAAGGTTTGCCGGACAGGATGGCTTCGGCTGTCTGTATGACAAGGTCACCGCGGGAAGCATAGGTTGCGGAGGCTTCTAAGATGCCGTCACAAATAGCATCAATACCCAATCCTTCGCCCGTCAGCGCGTCCACACCAATAATATGTATATTCTCACCCGGGTAAACCTCTTCCACCGCGCGACGCGCACCAATGCCCATAAGGTCGTTTTGGGCCACAATAAAATCCGGCTTGCCGTACATCCGTAACAACGATTTAGCCGCAGCGTAACCGGGTTCTTCAAACCATTCGCCATTGGCCTTGGCTACGATGGTAAAATTAAGAGAAGTAGCCAATCCATCGACTAATCCTTTATGTCTCAGCACAGCAGGAGTGGAACCCGGAAGTCCCTCAATCTCAAAGATGGTACAGGGTTGATCCGTCCAATGGTCTCGAATATACTGAGCAACGATTTGTCCCACCTCATAATTATCACCCCCAACAAAGGCGGTGTAGTAGTTGCCGTTCACTTTTCGGTCTGCTACCACAACGGGTATTCCTTTTAGATACGCGCGTGTAATAGCCGGTTCCACCTCGTCTGCTTCGTTGGGCGAGACGATAAGCAGGTCGGGTTTCTCCATAATAAGCGAGTCGATCTGCTTGCATTGTAGGGCACTGTTCGCATTGGCTTGTCGCAGGGAGAGTTGCAAAGAAGGGTGAAAGAGCAGTTCGCGCTCCATCTCCTCATTCATCTTCCTACGCCAAGCGTCATCAGAGCACTGCGATACCGCAATCTTATACTGCCGCACCTGATGGCTACAGTTTGTTTCCAAAACCAAAAAACCCAATAATAAAATTGATACAAGAGACGTTTTTTTCATGATTGCAACATTTTTGCGTTGCAAAGATACAACAAAAAAATGGTTTAAGCAAAAAAAACGCAAAAAAACGCTAAAATATTTGCGTATATCAATTTTTTTTTGTAATTTTGCAGTCGAATATGTGTGCGTGCCTGTGTGCGAGCGCGTGCGCTCTATAATAATGAAGATTGACAAATGAAAATTTAATTATATGGAAGAACAAGAAAAGTATGATGGTTCAAGTATTCAAGTGCTTGAAGGATTAGAGGCGGTGCGTAAGAGACCGGCGATGTACATTGGTGACATCTCGCAGAAAGGTTTGCATCACCTTGTTTATGAGGTAGTGGATAACTCTATTGATGAGGCGTTGGCAGGTTTCTGTAACGAGATCGCCGTACACATCAATACGGATAACTCCATTACAGTTCAGGATAACGGTCGTGGTATCCCCGTGGACATGCACCCCAAAGAGCACCGCAGTGCGTTAGAGGTGGTGATGACGGTGCTACACGCCGGTGGTAAGTTTAACAAAGACAGTTACAAGGTCAGCGGTGGTTTGCACGGTGTAGGTGTGAGTTGTGTGAATGCCCTTTCCAAACGAATGCACGTAGAGGTTTATCGTGAGGGTAAACTGTTTACGCAGGATTACGAGAAAGGCAAGCCGTTGGCTCCTGTTCATAACATCGATTTGGCGGAAGCCGAAGGTAACTGGGAACAAGGTCGCACGGGTACTTACGTCCATTTCTGGCCGGATGACACGATCTTCAACGAATTGGTTTATCAGTGGGATATCCTCGCGAACCGTATGCGTGAGTTGGCATTCTTGAATGCCGGCATTCGTATTGTGCTCAAAGATAAACGTGTTGTTCGTAATAACGAAGAAATGGCTGCTTCGCCCGAAGATGAACTGAAAGATTGTCAATATAAGAATAAGGTCTTCTATTCGGAGCAGGGGTTGAGTGAGTTTGTTCGATATATCGACCAAACGCGTGTGCCGCTGATTAGCGATGTTATTCACCTTAATACGGACAAGTATGGTACTCCTGTGGAGGTGGCGATGATTTATAACTCGGACTTCAACGAGAACGTACACTCGTATGTGAACAATATTAACACGATCGAGGGTGGTACGCACGTAGCCGGTTTCCGTGCTGCTTTGACGCGTGTGATGAAGAAATATGCGGAGGACAGCAAGCTGTTAGAGAAAGCCAAACTGAAAGATAAGGATGGTAATGCGACCATTGACCCGAACGATTTCCGCGAGGGTCTGACGGCGGTTATCAGTGTCAAGGTGGCTGAGCCTCAGTTTGAAGGTCAGACGAAGACGAAGTTAGGTAACTCGGAGATTGCGGGAATGGTTAGTGCGGCTGTAGGTGAGGCATTGACGAACTACTTAGAGGAGCATCCGGATGATGCGAAACGTATTGTAGAGAAGGTGATCTTAGCGGCCCAGGCTCGTATCGCTGCGCGTAATGCAAGACAGAGTGTATTGCGTAAGTCTCCGTTGACGGGTGGTGGTCTGCCGGGTAAGTTGGCTGATTGTGCTTCGAAAGATCCGGCAGAGTGTGAGTTGTTCCTTGTGGAGGGAGATTCGGCCGGTGGTACGGCTAAGACGGGTCGTGACCGCGTTCACCAAGCGATCTTGCCGTTGCGTGGTAAGATATTGAATGTAGAGAAAGCGATGGAGCACAAGGTGTTTGAGAGTGAGGAGGTACGAAATATCTTCACGGCCTTAGGTATCACTTTTGGTACGGAAGAAGACCCGAAGGCGTTGAACTTAAGTAAGATTCGTTATCATAAAGTGATTATCATGGCGGATGCCGATGTGGATGGTGCTCATATTGCGACGTTGGTGATGACGTTGTTCTTCCGTCACATGAAAGAGGTGATTGAGCAAGGTCACTTGTATATTGCGATGGCTCCTCTTTATTTGTGTTCGAAGGGTAATCTGAAAGAGTATTGTTGGACGGATCAGCAACGTCACGACTTTATTATGAAGAATGCGGGTGGCGATGAGAAACTCGTTAAGACGCAGCGATATAAAGGTCTGGGTGAGATGTCGGATGAGCAGTTGTGGGAGACGACGATGGATCCTGCTCGTCGTTTGCTCAAGCAAGTCACGATTGAGAATGCCGCCGAGGCAGACCGCACGGTAGCGATGTTGATGGGTGACGATGTAGCTCCTCGTCGCGAGTTTATTGAGCAGAACGCCACGTACGCTAAGATTGACGCATAATGAAGGTGGCCGTTTATTGCAGTGCTAAGGATTGTATCCCGACCGATTATCTAAGTTTAGGTAATGCGTTGGGGGCATGGTTAGCGGAGCAAGGGCACGTGTTGGTGTATGGTGGAGCGACCGGAGGCTTGATGTCGCGTGTATCAAAAGCGTATCGGGAGGTCACGAAGCGGGAGCAGAAGACAGCGAATTGTATTATCGGTGTAGCTCCTGAGTGCGTAATACGGGCGGGGCGGAAAGCATCTTGTTGTGACGAGTTTTATGAGGTAGGGACGATGAGTGAGCGCAAGCAGAAGATGCGCGAGTTAGCGGATTGTTTTGTTTGTTTGCCCGGGAGTTATGGTACGTTGGATGAGATGATGGATGTGATATCGTCGGGGGTAGTGGGGGAGCATCATAAGCCTGTTTTTGTTCTCAATCACGACCATTACTATGACGATTTGTTAGCGATGGTATCGAAGATGCATCGGTTATCGTTTCTGCCGGAAAATGAAGTATATAAACCCATTTTTGTAAACACATTAGAAGAATTATATGGATCATCTGTTTTTTCTGAGAGCCTTACTTAGAAGGCGTTTAATGACCACTTCTCAGTTAGAGAAGTTGATTAAGGGCAAACCGGACGAGGAGATTCGTGCGGAAGGATATGAATTGCAATACGCAGAAGATTTTGACCATTGGACAGACCTTGCTCATTCGGATTGGGAGCCCGGTTTTATTTATCCCTCGAAAGAGTTTCCGTCGGTTCATTCTTACACGAATGAGAATCAAGCCTACGTAGGTGGTAAGAATGTTGATGTTAAAGACAGCAAGCTGATTATCTATACGCGTCGAGAGAAGACGGAGGCTCCGGCTTGGGATTCGAAGAAGGGGATGGTGATGCAGGCGTTTGATTACACGTCGGATGCCATTCATAATGGTTCTAAGTTAGCTATTGAAGTGGGGAGTGTGATCACGGTGAAGGCGCGTTGTCATGGATTGTTGAATCATGGTATTTATTTGCGCAGCAAGAACCACGTGCCCTTTATTTCGGTATTTAACTACACGGGGCGCAAGCTTTTCTGTGGTGTGAAGGCGAACATCGATTCGGACGAGAACAAGCAAGAGATTACGGGTTTGCAGCCGGTGACGGATATTATCTATACGGTTATTTGGAATGAGAACGAGATTGTATGGCTTGTTAATAACCTGGAGGTTTATCGCACAAAGAATCTTGTTCCGAAGGGAGAGAAGTTGTATTTGCACCTTTATTCGTTTATGTTTAAGGGTTTGGAATGGAACACCTCGGGAGAGCTTGATGTTGATTGGATCCGTGTTTATAAGAAACTCTAAACTTGTTCAACCATGTTCTTAATCGCCGGGCCTTGTGCCATTGAAAGTAGAGAGATGGTCCTCACCACAGCAGAAGCGTTGAAACGCGTTTGTGAGGACATGCATATACGTCTCTTTTTTAAGTCCTCTTTTGATAAGGCTAATCGGACTTCGTCTTCTCCGCGAGGGATAGGGATGGAAGAGGGTTTGCGCATTTTGTCGGAAGTGAAGGAGCAGTTGTCGTTGCCTATTTTAACGGATGTTCATGAGTCGTGGCAATGTGCTTCGGTGGCAGAGGTAGCGGACGTGTTACAGATACCTGCTTTTCTTTCTCGTCAGACGGATTTGATTCAAGCGGCGGCCAAGACGGGCAAGGTAGTTAATATTAAGAAAGGTCAGTTCATGGCCCCTTGGGACATGAAAGGGGCGATAGAGAAGGTGAAGGCGGTATCGGATAGTGATGTATGGTTGACTGAGCGTGGTTCGTCGTTTGGTTATGGTCGTTTGGTAGTAGATATGACTTCGTTGGTGGAGATGCGTTCGTTTGGTTGTCCGATTATTTTCGATGCCACTCACGCGGTGCAACAACCGAGTGGTGTTAATGGGGTGACGGGTGGAAACAGGGAGATGGTTCCTTATCTGATGCGCGCTGCTGCAGCGGTAGGGGTAGATGGGATGTTTGTGGAGGTTCATCCGAATCCCGAGCAAGCGATATCGGATGCCGCCAATCAGTTAAGATTAAGTGAAATTCGTCAAATATTAGAGCGCACGTATGAAGTATGCAGATAGAGCAAAGGCTATCTTTGAAGAAGAGATAGGAGAGTTAGTTAAACTCAAGGACACGTTGGATGATCGTTTTGACCAGGTGGTTGAGTTGATGTACACTTGTGTGGGAAAGATTGTGGTGATGGGTATTGGTAAGACGGGTATTATTGGTCATAAGATTGCATCTTCCTTAGCATCTACAGGTACTCCTGCCATCTTCGTTAATGCCGCTGAGGCGGTGCACGGAGATTTGGGAATGATCAACAGTAAGGATATTGTGTTATTGGTAAGTAACAGTGGTTCGACGGATGAGATATTAAATGTGGTAGCTCCCTTGCGGACGCTGGGTTGTACGATTGTTGCGTTGACGGGAGATGTGTCGTCTAAGTTAGCGAGTGCGTGTGATTATGTTTTGTCCATTCATGTAGATAAAGAGGCTTGTCCGTTAGGGTTAGCTCCTACGACCTCGACCACGGCCACGACGTTGATGGGAGATGCGTTGATTGTGTGTTTGATGGAGAAACGTCGGTTTAGGGCAGAGAACTTTGCGCTTTATCATCCGGGTGGTGCGTTAGGAAGGCAGCTTTTGTCGAGGGTTTGTCATCACATGGCTACGGCGGTACCGCAAGTGAGTAAGGAAGCCTCTTTCCGCGAAGTGGTACGAGAGATGAGTGAGCACCATTTAGGAATGACGATGGTCTTTGAGGGTTCCTCTTGTGTAGGAATCATCACGGATGGGGATGTGAGAAGGGCGATTGAGAAATACGATAATCTGCATATCACGGCAGCGGATATCATGACCCCATCGTATAAGCATATTTACAAACAGGCGTTGTTAACAGAGGCTTTGGCGATAATGGATCAGTATAACATCACCACGTTGGCGGTGACGGAGACTCCGGAGTCCACGGAAATAATCGGCATCATTTCTATCCACCATATCATTGATTTCAAATAACGTTATGGAGCACACCATTACTATTTATTGTAAGAATACGAAGTCCTATCATGAGGTTGAGAGGGGAATCTCTTTGACCCAGTTAAAAGAGCAGCTTCACATTGAGTTGGAGTATCCTGTGATTGCTGCTCGTGTCAATTACAAGTTGGAGAACTTGAATTTCCTGTTGTATAAGCCGAAAGATGTCGAGTTTATAGATATCTCTTGTCCCTCGGGTCGTCGCTGTTATGTAAGGACGTTGATTATGGTGTTTGCATGTGCTGTTCACGAGTTATATCCAGAGGCGGATTTGCGTTTGGAGCACCCTATCTGCAAGGGTTATTATTGTACTTTGCAGGGGAAAGAGTTGACGTTAGATATGGTTTCTGCCATCAAGGAGCGGATGCTTCAAATCATTCAAGAGGACCGGCGTATTGAGGAGATGGAGAAACAGACGAAGGAGGTGATTCGTATTTTTGCTCAGCAGACAGATGGTAAGGCGACGCTTTTCCGCACGTTGGGTAATCCGTATTGTCGTTATTTCCGTATGGGCGAATATAATGATTATTACATGAGTGTGCTGATGCCGTCCACGGGGTATTTGAATATTTTTGATGTAGAACCGTATCATGATGGGATGCTTTTGCGCATCCCTTGTCGTACCAATCCAACTCAGTTGGAAGGAACGGTGAAGCAGGATAAGATGTTCAAACATTTCAGTGAATATAGCAAGTGGAATAAACTGATGCACATTGCCAATGTAGGAGATTTTAATAATCTTTACGATGAGGGTAAGAGTTTTGAGATGATTAAGTTGGCGGAGGCTTTGCACGAGAAGAAAGTGGGTCAGATAGCCGATGCTATTTGCAATCGTGAAGGGGGTTGTCCTAAGTTAGTGCTTATCTCGGGTCCTTCGTCATCGGGTAAGACAAGTTTTGCGCAGCGTTTGCGTATTCAGTTGATGGTCAATGGTCTTAAGCCGTTGACGGTGTCTATGGATAATTATTTTGTTAATCGTGTAGATACGCCTAAGGATGAGAACGGAGAATGGGATTTTGAGGATATTCACGCGTTGGATTTAGATCTGTTCCGCGATCATCTGTGTAAGATGTTGAATGGGGAAGAAGTGGAGATGCCGCATTACTCTTTTGAAAAAGGTGAGCGTGAATGGTTAGGTGAGAAGATTAAGATGGAGGAAGGGAACATCTTGATTGTAGAAGGCATACATGCGTTGAATCCGGAGTTGATTCCGAACATCTCCAAAGATTTGGTATATCGTATTTATGTATCGGTACTAACCTCCATTAACTTAGATAATCACAACTGGATTCCGACGACCGACATTCGTTTGTTGCGTCGTGTGGTACGCGATTATCGTACGCGTGGTTTCTCGGCACGCGAGACGATTGCTCGTTGTCCGTCGGTCATCCGTGGTGAGGTGAAGTGGATTTATCCTTATCAAGAAGAAGCCGATGCGATGTTTAACTCTGCTTTGCTCTTTGAGTTGGCGGTACTCAAGCAGGCGGCGGAACCTATTTTGGCAGAGGTGCCTAAGTTTTGTAACGAATATACGGAAGCGCATCGATTGATTAAGTTCTTACAGTATTTCCGTCCTATCCCCGAGAACGAGATTCCGCCTACGTCCTTGTTGCGTGCGTTCGTTGGCTAAAGTGAGAGTTTAGAGTAGTTTAGAGTTTATGAAGAAGTTTATTGTTTTAATAATGGCAGTTGTACCGATGTTTGTGTGGTCACAGACATTGGGAGAGGTTGATTCTACAGGAGTAGATTCGATTGATTTATGGTCAGACACGACGATGGTTTTTGTGGACACATTACCTCCGCGTCCGAATATTTTTGATTCCCTTCCATATATTAGGGTTTATCAAGATAGTGTTATTTTGTCTTTATTGCAAGACAAGGTGTATGGTAAGAGCCAGCATACCGAAGTGATGGGATATCGCATTCAAGTTTTTTCTTCCAATCGTCAGCCGGGAGCGAAAGAGGAGGCTATTGAGTTACAAAAGAAGTTAACGAGGACATTGCCTGTCACGATTTACATTCAATATATCTCTCCTTTCTGGAAGGTGAGAGCGGGTGATTTTTTGACTCGTGATGAGGCCAATCTTTTTATGAGTTTATTACTCTCTAAGTATCCGGCGCTCAAGGCGGACACCTACATTGTTAAAGATCAAATCAACGTACGGTTATGATGCAGGCGTTTCATCCTAATCAGCAGACAACGGATCAGATAGCGGAGAGTGTAAGACAGATGCTTTCGCTTGCCGGAGAAGATGCCACTCGTGAGGGTTTGCTTCGTACGCCTCAGCGGGTAGGTGAAGCATTGCAGTTCTGCATGAAAGGGTACAATGAGGATCCGGAAGCGATCTTGCGTTCGGCATTGTTTGAAGAAGACTATCGTCAGATGGTGGTAGTTAAGGATATTGATTTCTATTCGTTATGTGAGCATCACCTGTTGCCATTCTTTGGGAAGGCGCATATTGCTTATATCCCGAATGGTAAGATTACGGGGTTGAGTAAGATTGCTCGCGTGGTAGATGTTTTTGCGCGTCGTTTGCAGGTACAAGAGCGCATGACGACTCAGATCAAAGAGTGTATTCAGAACACTCTTCATCCGTTAGGGGTGATGGTGGTTATTGAGGCGGAGCACTTATGTATGCAGATGCGTGGGGTGCAAAAAGAGCACGCCATCACGACCACGTCCGATTTCACGGGCGCTTTCAATCGTCCTGAGACGCGTGAAGAGTTCTTGAAACTGATAGGGAAGTGATTGGGCTTACCTATTCATGACTAAGATTTTAACCAGACCATGTTTCCCGTCGGGAGCATTGCACAAGGCTGTATATATACCCGAGGTGACGCGTTTTCCTGCTGCATTATGTAAATCCCAAACAGCGATGCCCCCATTGCTTCTGGTTTTGCAAACCAATTGACCGGCTTGGTCGATGATGTTTACATCGGTTTGATCTATCAATCCGGTGATCGTCACCACGCCATCGTAGTTAGGTCGAATGGGATTAGGGTAAGCTAAGATTTTGTCAAAACTCTCAAAAGGTTCTGCGGCATCGCTGCGGAAGCTAACTAATCCAGCGGAAGTGCCGACAAAGACTTCTCCGGATGTAGGATGGATAGCAATAGAGGTGATGTTATTAGATAGTAAGGCGGAGTTTTCCATGGTGAAATGGTGAATCGTTGTCAATCCGTCTTCGGAGACGAGGTATAGTCCGGAACTTTCTGTTCCCAGCCATTTACGGTTACCTCCATCCACGGCGATAGCGGTCACGTTATCGTTGGCTAAGAGGTAGTCGGCCAGTCCTGTACCGTCATTGCGTGGGATGATGATGCGCTTACAGGCGTCGGAACTGAAGAAGTCTGTTTCGGCAGGGATAATAAACACGCCTCCTTGCATTGTAACCCAGAAATCGCCGTTATGGTCTTGCGCCATATCGTTGAGTCTTGTTAGAGAGAAGAGTTCATTGTTTTGGTCATGCACTTCATTGCGATAGACAACGCGGTCGTCACTGCCTTTCATAGGTGTGCCATTATCGTTGATAAGAAAGACGCCGACAGGGCTACGCTGACTGATAAACCATTTGTAATGGCTATCGCGTTTGTCTATCCAGAACCCTTTGACGGTAGGTGGGGTTAAACGCTGTCCTTTGTAGGAGAGGTTATAGGAAGCCCATTGTCCGGTGGCGGTATTCATCACGTTGATGGTGTAGGGTCTGGATTCGGTTTGGATCAGCCACAGATATCCATCATCCCACGTGATGGCATCTGTTCTGACATAGTCGGGTGCATTTTCTATTAAAGACATCAGAGGGCACTTGGGTGTGCCTTCGGTATATTGTTTATAGATTTTATTATTTCGATATTCCAATACGCCTCGGCTATAGGTAGCCATAAAGAAATGGGAGTCATCGTTGGGGTCTACGGCTACGGATACCAAATCGGTAGGATAAACGCCTAACACTTCCTGTGTATGTTTGTCTGTTTCATAGCCCCATTGTCCGTCTTTGTAAAAAGCGAAGGTAGAGCTTACATATTTTTCTGCGGTCCATCGAGCACCCGGGCAAACGAACAGTTTTTCTCCGGCGAAATGTAACAGAAAGACATCATTTCTTGCGGGTCCATCGGGGATATAGTGGTTGTATATGAGTAGATTTTTCTTATCCCAATCAATGAGTCCTTGTCCTTTACTAATAACCCAATAGCGTTGTGTCTGCGGGTTGTATATTCCGGTTGCCACATCGGGGAGGTAGAGCACAAACTCAACCGTATCGGCAGAGGGTTCAAAGAGGTGATATTCGTAGTCGGTTAGCAAGAGTTTATTGCCTTCGGATTTGAAACGGAGGAAGGAATAGTTGGATAGATGCGGTTTCCAACCATCTACAGCTCGTTGATAAAGTTTATCTTCCAGCAACAGCCACAAATCATTTTGATATACCGTTATCCCTGTTGGGAAAGGACGAGGAAGCGTTTCTTGTGTCCAGTTGTTATAGTTGACTAATTGGGACGAGAGGCTTGCTTTGTATAAGTCCGTTTTAGATAGTGCAAACAGAGAATCTCTTGCAATGGCAAGGCCGACGACGGATACAGCCGATGCGTTCGGTCCGATATAATAGGTCTCCGCCACTTCTTTCTTTTTGAGGTTCAGGGCAATAACACCAAACGTGGTACCGATATAGGCGGTCGTTTTGTGTACATAGACGGTTTGGATATTTATTGTAGTAGAGGTGGTTTGGTATAGATCCGGCACTTCTTCTATTTCTCCGTTGGGGGAGATGAGGTCAATGAGGTTATTGTCATAGATAACCAACACTTGATCAAAGGCTTCTACATACGCGATATGTTTAATCACACCTCCGTGCATTCCATTTTGCTTATTCCAGCAGGTGATGGTTCCGTCTTGTTGGTTGACGGAGAAAAGAGACCCTTCGGCTAATTCGAACACTTGTTGTTTGGTCAGTACCAAATCTGTTGGGTTAAAATAGGAGGCATAGGATGTCCACTGGAGCATAGCTCCTTCGTCAACAGGTTGGGTATCATCTTTTGCCCCAAGGGGTAAGCAGCAACAAAGTCCTAATAGCCAAAGTATTCTTTTCATATTACTGATTTTTTAGGAGGTTACATAATGCCTGCATTGCTCGTGCACGGTGACTGATTTTATTTTTGATGGTTGCAGGTAACTGAGCAAACGTTTGGTTATAATCTTCGGGGATAAAGATAGGGTCATACCCAAATCCGCCTTCTCCCGTTTCTTTGGTGTGGATATGTCCGTTTACTATTCCCTCTACTTGTTGTTCTACTCCGTTGTTAATCAAGGTGATGACGGTTCGGAAGCGGGCTTGTCTATCTTCTTTTGTTTTTAATTCTTGAAGTGCTTTTGCTCGGTTGCGGCTATCTTCCGCGGGTTCTCCTGCCCAGCGAGCCGTTCGTACTCCGGGTTGTCCACCTAATGCGCGGATTTCCAAACCGGTATCGTCCGAGAAAACGGCAGTTGTTCCAATCTCGGGGTGAAGGGCGAGGTAGTTTGCTACCGTGCGGGCTTTGATAGACGAGTTGTCTTCCAGGGTCTCACCGGTTTCCTCTATCTCTTGTTCAAAGCCGATATCGTGCAGACTGAGCACTTCGTGCCCTGTTAAGATAGCTCTAACTTCGTCTAACTTATGCTTATTATTACTTGCAAATACCAGTTTCATTCTCTACACTCTAAACTCTCGGTTTGATATTGAGTTTCACGGGGTGAATCAAGTTCTCCGGTTTCAAAATAGTATCTAATTCCTCTTTGGTTAAGATATTGTGTTCTAAGACGAGGTCATACACGGATTTGCCGGTTAGCAAAGCTTCTACGGCAATCTTAGTGGAGTTCTTATAGCCGATGATTGGGTTCAAAGCGGTCACGATTCCGATAGATTTATGGAGGTATCGGTGACAGTTTTCTGCATCCGCTTGGATACCATCAATGCAATATTTGCGCAAGACATCAAAGCCATTGATCATAATCTCGATGCTCTCGAAGCAGCACTGTGCCATGGTTGGTTCCATTGCATTGAGTTCCATTTGGGCGGCCTCGTTACACATAGCGACACAGAGGTCGTTGCCAATCACTTTATAGCAAATCTGGTTCATCACTTCGGGGATGACGGGGTTCACTTTGCCGGGCATGATAGAGCTTCCCGGTTGGCGAGCGGGCAGGTCTAACTCGTGCAGACCGCATTTCGGACCGGAGCCAAGCAGGCGCAGGTCGTTGCTTATTTTGTTCATTTTGGTAGCGATGCGACGCAGTACGCTTGAATAGCCCACCATACAACTGGTGTCACTGGTGGCTGCCACTAAGTCGGTTGCTTTCTTAATCTTCCAACCTGTGATTTTAGCAATAGCTTTCGTACATTTATCCGCATACTTAGGTTGCGAGCAGATACCTGTACCGATAGCGGTGGCACCCATATTGATGGTCAAGAACTCTTCTGCCGCATCATCTAAGTGGGGTAACTCGTCCTTCAGTATGGATGCAAACGCACCAAACGTCTGACCCAAGCTCATAGGTACAGCATCTTCCAGTTGGGTGCGACCCATCTTGAGGATAGGTGCAAACTCTTTGGCTTTTCTATTAAAAGCGGCAATGAGTTCCTCAAAGTGTTTCTTATATTCCAGGTGCATGGCATATAAGCCTAAATGGATGGCGGTGGGGTAAGCATCGTTGGTTGATTGGCTGCCATTCACGTGGTCGTTAGGACTGATGATCTTATACTCGCCCGGTTCGTGTCCCAGGATTTGTAATGCGCGGTTGGCGATGACCTCGTTGGCATTCATGTTCGTGGTAGTACCGGCTCCGCCTTGAATCATATCCACGGGGAACTGGTCGTGCCATTGGCCTTGTAGGATCTCTTCACAGGCTTGTTTGATGGCTTCGAACTGCTCTTTGGTCAACAAACCGAGGTCATAATTAGCCATCGCAGCACCTAACTTAGTGTATGCTAATCCATTGATAAACGTAGGATAGTCCTTCAGTTTGAACTTACTAATAGGGAAGTTCTCTATTCCGCGTGCGGTCTGTACGCCATATAGGGCTTCTGCCGGAATCTCAAGTTCACCAATCAAATCACTTTCTTTTCTTGTTTTCATTGTTTCTATTTCAATTTTGATTAAACATCATTTGCGACTGCAAAGTTACATAAAAATTTGGAAATATCCAAATCTTTTACCACATATATATCATTTTTATCCCTTAAATCATTATTTTTGTCCCCAAACCGGCACCTATATACCATAAATTTGCGGATGTATTGAAAAAGTTGTACCTTTGCAGCGTTTTACAAATAAACTATTTTTAATTTTTTGTTATGCAACATTATCTTTCGCTTATTCAAGACACGATGCGTTCCAATTGGGATCGAGTAGCCATCACGGATTTTGGGGGTTCTGTGGAATATACCCACGGGCAGTTAGCCGAGCAGGTGAGGAAGTTAACGCTTCTCTTTGAGCAAGTAGGGATACATCCAGGGGATAAGATTGCCATCTGTGGTCGTAACTGTTGTAACTGGGGTGTGGCATATCTTGCCATTGCGGCTTATCGTTGTATAGCGGTTAGTATCTTACCGGAGTTTACGAGTGAGAGTATTTATGATTTTGTCAAGCACTCGGAAGCGAAGTGTGTGTTTGTAGGGCCTTGGGTAAGAGGGCGTGTAGAGTTGGAAAGGATGCCGGAGGTAGAGGTGTTTATTGCCATAGAAGATTTGACGATTATGAGCAGTAAAACCTCGATTTCATCGGAAGAAATAGCGGCATTATATGCTCAGCGTTATCCTCAAGGTTTGCAGCCGGAAGAGTGGGTATTGCCTACGGATAACTTAGAGTCGTTAGCGCTTATCAATTACACATCCGGTTCCACCGGCTCGCCTAAGGGGGTGATGGTTACCAATCGCAATCTAAGCAATAATGTTATTTATGGTTTAGCCAATATCCCGAATGGTCCGGATAAGACATTAGTTTCGATGTTGCCTCTTGCCCACATGTTTGGGTTGATGTTTGAGTTTTTATATCAGCTCGCGGGAGGAACGCATGTTTATTTCATCACGAAGAGTATTACTCCGGCGCTTTTGTTAGAGGCATTCAAACAGGTACACCCCTATATGATTTTGACCGTTCCTTTGGTGATTGAGAAAATCTTTAAGAAGAACATCTTCCCTCAGATCAGGAAACCGCTCATTCAGATTTTGTGGTATATTCCTTTTATTGGAAGGAAGATCCGTCGTCGTGTGTATGACTCTTTGATGCAAACGTTTGGTGGGAAGTTAGAGGTGTTGATTATCGGTGGTGCGGCGTTTAGTAGAGAGGTGGAATTATGTTTGAAACAGATACGTTTCCCTTATACTTGCGGTTATGGCATGACGGAGTGTGCTCCGCTATTATGTTATGCTCCGTGGAACGATTTTGCTTTCGGTTCGTGCGGGCGCGTAATAGATAATATGGAGATGCGTGTAGATAGTGCTCATCCTGCATACGAGCCGGGGGAGTTATTGGTTCGCGGAGATGGGGTGATGCGTGGGTATTATAAGAACTTACAGGCTACGGATAACGTTTTCACTGAGGATGGTTGGATGCGTACAGGAGATATAGGGATTATTGACCATCGGGGAAATGTGTTCTTGCGTGGACGTAGTAAGAATATGATCTTAGGTGCCAGTGGTCAGAATATCTATCCGGAGGAGATTGAGGACAAGCTCAACAGTTTGGAAGGGGTTTCGGAGTCGGTTGTAGTGGAACGTGATGGCAAGTTGATTGGGTTGGTCTTCCCTGATAATTATACGGAAGATAAGTTGGAAGAGTTACGCGCACTGATGGAGCGCAACTTGCAGAAATTGAATGGTCTCTTGCCTAATTTTATGAAAGTAAGTAATTTGGAGATTGTGAAGAAGGAGTTTGAAAAAACCCCGAAGAAATCCATCAAGCGTTTCCTTTATAAATAGACAACAAATACGCTTTGGCGGCATCGTGTTCGTTAGGAATGGTGCCATCGAGGATAGCATCTTTGATTTTGCTTTTGAGTTCTCCCACCAGTGAGCAAGGCTCTAAGTGCAGCAGTTCCATGATTTCCAGTCCATCCACAGGTGGTTGGAAGTTACGGATACGGTCACGCTCCTCCAGTTCCACCATTTTTTGTCGAACGAGTTCGTAGTTTTTGTGGTATCGTTGCACTTTCTCCTCGTTGCGAGAAGTGATGTCGGCATCACAAAGGAGCATTAAGTCATCGATATCATCGCCGGCTTCAAAAAGCAGTCTTCTAACGGCGGAATCGGTGACGATATCCTCGATAAGGTTGATTGGCCGCATGTGTAAGTCCACCAGTTTCTTCACATATTCCATCTTCTCGTTTTGAGGCAGTTTCATTTTCTTGAAAATAGACGGAATCATTTTTGCGCCGAGGTAGTTATGGTTTCTAAACGTCCAACCGCCTTGTGGGTCCCAAGCCTTAGAGCGCGGTTTGCCTATGTCGTGGAGCAGTGCTGCCCAACGCAGCCAGAGGTTATCCGTCTGTTGGGCGATGTTATCGAGTACTTTGAGGGTGTGCAGGAACACGTCTTTATGTCCTCTACCCTCTTTGGTTTCTACACCTTTGAGGGCAGCCATCTCGGGGAAGATAAGCGGGAGCAGTCCTGTTTTATCAAGTAATATCCAGCCAATCGAAGGTTGGGGTGAGAGCATGATCTTATTCAGTTCCTCGGCAATGCGCTCTTTGGTGATGATCTCGATGCGTTCGCGGTTACGTACAATAGCCTCAAACGTGGTGATATTCAGTTGGAAGTTCAGTTGGGCAGCAAAACGGACAGCCCGCATCATTCGTAGGGGGTCGTCAGAGAACGTGATATCGGGGTCAAGAGGGGTACGAATGATTCCCGCATTCAAGTCTTGAATGCCGTGAAAGGGGTCTAATAATTCTCCGTAACGGTCTTTGTTCAAGCAGATAGCAAGGGCATTGATGGTGAAGTCCCTACGATTCTGGTCTTCCTCAAGGGTGCCGTTCTCGACAATAGGGTTGCGGCTATCGCGATGATAGCTTTCTTTGCGTGCTCCCACAAACTCTATCTCCAAGTCTCTTTTCTTCACTTGGGCGGTGCCGTACGTCTTAAAGACGCTCAGGTGGGCACCTTTGCCCAGTCTTTCTGCCACTTTCTCGGCTAAGGTGATGCCCGGACCTACGGCTACCACATCAATATCTTTGCTCTCGCGATGCAAAAACAAATCACGAACCCAACCGCCAATCACATAGCATTCGAGTCCTAACTTATCCGCTTCTTCGCCAATCAGGTGCAGCGTCTTACTCTCTATTTGCTCAAAATCAATCTTCAATGCCCCATTGTTTTATTCCATTATAATCGTATTTTTTATGGGACTTCTATATAACTATTTCGTTTTCCGCCATTTTTTATCTCTCACAGATTCCACAGATTGCACGGATTGTATTTATTATTTCCTCCTATTTCTTTATTCTCGGATTGTGAGTAAACTCCCATCCATACATAAATCAATAGTA
>JAZLHD010000145.1:0-4054 GCA_045616645.1 Paludibacteraceae bacterium | reverse complement strand
GAACAGAGGTTGAAAGAATATATCCACTATTACAATTATGATAGGATAGTTACCCGGCTTAAAACAAGCCCGGTTAACTATCGAAAAAAATATATCGTTAACAATAATTATTAATTTGTCCAACTTTTTGGGTACACCTCACGAGTAAGAACCTTTAGCCTCCAACTCCGCGTGATTTCCGCGTGATTTGGGCGTGATTCCCGCGTTAGTCTAGGAGGATGCAGGGAGGATTTGCGAAATACGCAAGTGTGCCATTGGCATTTTGCACTTTCGAAATGGTCATGACCAGATGACCATTTCATTGTAATCAAGTATATTTCAGTATTTTATATAGAAATGGTCAAATGGTCATGACCATTTTATATACTTTTAAAATGAAACTGAAAATCTTTTCGAAGTAATCGTGCCCTTGTGGCTAAGAAATCTTTTGGACGATATCTTTTTTTAAGGATTTCGGGCTACGCCCTCAGAAATCAAACTAAAAATCTATACAAAATCACAAGAACGAAGGGGAGCGCATTGGGGCGACGAAACAGCCCGACGAGCGGGGAGAATGCTAGGTGTACCTAGGAAGGACTAGGTAATACTAGGGATGGCAAGTAATCGCGACGCGGAGAAAAATCTAACCGAGAATCTCGATAAAAACAGTTTTTTTGAAGAAATATCCAAAAAAATTTGCATATATCAAAAAAAAGCAGTATCTTTGCAGCGTGAATTGAGAATTTTTGGAGGACAGATTGAGAATTTTCACAAGTTAAATTGAGAATTTCTGCAAGTTAGATTGAGAATTTATGATAGTAAGAAAACAATTATCCGTTTTGCAAACGCGTTTAGCAGAACCGCGTCGGTTTATTCAAGTATTGGCGGGGCCTCGCCAAGTAGGAAAAACTACGTTAATCAAACAATTAGTAAAGGAAGCACAAGTTCCTATTACCTTTGTCTCTGCTGATAGTGTTGAGCCATCTCAGACTACGTGGATATCCGATCAGTGGCGGATGGTTAGAATCATTATGCAAACACAACATCAATCGGAGCATGTGCTCATCATTGATGAAGTGCATAAGATTGATCGTTGGAGTGAAGTCGTAAAAAAAGAGTGGGATGCCGACACTTTTAATGATGTGAACATCAAAGTTGTCTTATTGGGTAGTTCGCGTTTGCTGCTTAAAGATGGTTTAACGGAGAGTCTGATGGGACGCTTTGAACTTATTCGTATGCCGCATTGGGACTTCCAAGAAATGCGTGAGGCGTTTGATTTTTCTGTGGAGCAATATATCTATTTCGGAGGCTTTCCGGGGGCTGCCTCGTTGATAAACAATGAAACAAGGTGGAGAAATTACATCCAAGATGCCATTGCTACACCTGCAATAGAGAAAGACGTGTTAATGACTAAACGCATTATCAAACCCGCTTTAATGCGACAAACTTTTCAGATAGGTTGTGCTTATAGCGGTCAATTGTTGGCGTTCAATAAGATGATAGGTCAGCTGCAAGATGCCGGAAATACGAATACGTTAGCCAATTACTTAATGGTCTTAGACGAGGCAAATCTATTGGGTGGAATACAAAAATATGCTGTTGACACGGCTCGCAAATATAATTCTATTAATAAATTACAAGTATATAACAATGCCTTCCTTTCTCTTTACGAGGGTCATGGATTTACAACCGAATACCTCGACCACGTTCGTTGGGGCAGGTGGGTGGAGAGTGCTGTTGGGGCATATTTGGCTAATTATAGTGACCAATACAACTATCGCTTATATTATTGGCGCGATAGCGAGAGCAATGAGGTCGATTTTATTATTGCTCGGCAACAGCAATGTATTGCTATTGAGGTTAAGAGCGGACGGCGAAAATCTAATCAGGGCATATATTTATTTGAACAACGCTACCATCCTCAGAAAACGTTAGTCGTTGGCGAAGAAGGACTGCCATTGGAACTGTTTTTTACCTTAGATTTACAGCATTTGTTTGATGTGTAAGATTCTAAATTTTCGTGAGAAAGCTCACAAAACATATCTCAAAAGCACTATTATTTGATAAAAAATCAAAAAAATGCAGAAAAACTTGCATATATCAAAAAAAAGCAGTATCTTTGCAGCCCGAATGGTGAAAAAGACCATTTTATTTTGCGCTTATGGCAGAGATGGAGGAACATATTATCGAACTGAGAGCCCTGGAAATAGGGCACTATGACTTTGATTTTCAGTTAGATAGTACGTATTTTACCTCGATTGAGAAGTCGGAACTTTTGGGAGGAGACGTCCGCGTGATAGCGCAACTTGACTTGCGAGTGAACGATTATGACCTCACCCTTTCCGTAGTCGGAAAAGTACAGGTGACTTGTGATCGATGCTTAGAGGCTGTGGACATAGATGTGGATACCACCGAAGATATGGCTCCGCTCCTCGATAATGTGAATGTACTCGACCTCAACTGGCTCGCATACGAACAGATAGTAGTTAATCTTCCGCTGGTGCGTCGTCACCCTGAAGGTGGTTGCAACCCCGAAATGGCTGCACTTCTCCAACGCCACCTTTGTAGCACCGAAGAAGAGCCCGAAATACTATAAATGTATAACAAATTAAAAAAAGTTAAATATTATGGCACATCCAAAACGTAGACAATCGCATACCAGACAAGCGAAACGTCGTACTCATGACGTAGCAAAAATGCCGGCATTGGCTATTTGCCCTAATTGCGGTGCACATTATTTGTATCACACTGTTTGCCCCAGCTGTGGCTACTATCGTGGTAAATTAGCTATCGAGCAAGCAACAGAAGCATAATTGACGAACCTTTTCGTATGTTTCAAAAAAATGACCGCCCCAAGTTTGCGGGGCAAAATAACAACGGACGCCCACATTTTGTGAGGCGTCCCGAGCGCTCTGCATATCATAGCGCTAACTCTAGTGACAGCGGTGAACGCTCTCACTTCAGTAAAGACACGGACCGCCCTCGTTACAACCAAAATAACGAAGAGCGTCCTCGTTTCCGTAGCAACGGTGGGGAACGTCCTCAGTTTACAAACAATCGTCCTAAGAGGAACAACTCGCTTTACTCGCAGCATAAACGCACGCAGTATCGTGAGCGTTTTGAGGATCCTACCAAACCGATTCGCTTGAATAAGTACCTCGCCAACGCGGGAGTCTGCTCTCGCCGTGAGGCAGACGACTTCATCCAAGCCGGTGTGATCACCGTCAATGGCGAGGTGGTGGATTCGTTGGGCGCAAAGGTGCTTCCTACGGATAAGGTCATGTTCCATGATCAGCCTATCCGTCGCGAGCAGAAAGTGTATATCCTTCTCAACAAACCCAAGAATACGGTTACGACTACCGATGACCCGCAAGAGCGTCACACCGTATTAGATATCGTGCGTAACGCGTGCGCGGAGCGCATCTATCCTGTCGGTCGTTTGGACCGTAACACTACCGGTGTACTGTTGCTCACCAACGATGGTGACTTGGCGGCAAAGTTGACCCATCCTAAGTTCGGCAAGAAGAAAGTCTATGCCGCTACCTTGGATCGCGACTTAGAAGAAGCGGATGAGATATCGCTGCGCGCAGGTGTAGTCCTTGACGACGAACTGATTGTACCCGACGCCTTAGAGTTCCCGAAAGAGGATCGTATCCATATCGGATTGGAGATTCACTCGGGACAAAACCGCGTCGTGCGCAGGATGTTCGAGAAAGTCGGATACAAAGTGGTACGCCTTGACCGCGTAAGTTTTGCGGGACTGACCAAGAAAAATGTTCCAAGAGGTAAATATCGGTTCCTAACCGAGAAGGAAGTCTCCTTCCTCAAGATGGGATCGTTTGAGTAGGCTGAGAGGCTGAGAGGCGGAAAGGCTGATAGGTAGAGAGGCGGGCATTTTTGTCCGCTTCTTTCGCAAAAGAGAAATAATTTGCACTTTTTAGGCAGATTATTTGCGTAGATGAAATAATTTTTGTACTTTTGTTGCGGAATTGGAAAATATATAAAAACTTATCACTATGAAAGATTTTAAGGATTTTACGTTCGAAGATTTTAAAGAGCGCAGTTTTGCCCCTCA
>JAZLHD010000144.1:0-1026 GCA_045616645.1 Paludibacteraceae bacterium | reverse complement strand
GAGAGCTGGTAATACTCGAAGTCGTTATCCTAACCGCAAGGAGGGAGACGCCTAAGGTAGGACTGGTGATTGGGGTTAAGTCGTAACAAGGTATCCCTACGGGAACGTGGGGATGGATCACCTCCTTTCTATGGAGAAAGTGCTTACTCTCTATTAGAGTTGTAAGCGTATGTACAAAAAACCTAAAATTTTCTAGGATTATCGAGAAAATTGACGCGTTTGTACCTTCTGTTTAGTTTTGAGAGATTAGTTCTCTCTCAGAAATTGTTCTTTGAAAACTGAATATTAATTAAACATGTTCTTTCTGTTAATGTCGCAAATGTGATTTCACAAATGCGAACAATTACAAAAATATGTAGATCGAAAGATCTAAGCATTAACCAATTGAAACTGAAACCTAAATTTTACGAAGTTAAGTTAATAAGGGCGTACAGTGGATGCCTTGGCATTAGAAGACGATGAAGGACGCGATTACCTGCGAAAAGCGACGGGGAGCTGGATATGAGCTTTGATCCGTTGATATCCGAATGGGGAAACCCGGTGTGAGTTATGTCACATCATCCTAGTAGAAACCAATAGCTACTAGAGAAGGTATACCTAGGGAATTGAAACATCTTAGTACCTAGAGGAAAAGAAAGAAAATCGATTCCGTAAGTAGCGGCGAGCGAAAGCGGAACAGCCCAAACCAATCTTAGGATTGGGGTTACGGACCACGACATAGGATGTGTATTTGATAGCTGAATGGCTTGGGAAGGCCAACGAAACAGGGTGATAGTCCCGTAAGCGAAATTGAATATGACCTTAGTGAGTTCCAGAGTACGGCGGAGCACGTGGAATTCTGCCGGAAGTTACCGAGACCACTCGGAAAGGCTAAATACTAACTAATGACCGATAGTGAACCAGTACTGTGAAGGAAAGGCGAAAAGAACCCCGGGAGGGGAGTGAAAAGATTCTGAAACTGTATGCTTACAAAAAGTCAGAGCCCGTTAATGGGTGATGACGTGCCTATTGAAGAATGAACCGGCG
>JAZLHD010000143.1:0-17727 GCA_045616645.1 Paludibacteraceae bacterium | reverse complement strand
GAAATTATTATGGACATTGGCAATCAGATTAACTTGCCAAGCAGTGTGTCCTCCATCATCCGATGCGTGGTGCGAATCTCGGTGAATGTGCGAGTGAATAATCGTCACGCCATTCACAACGTGTGCATGCACGAAGAAATTAACATCTATATAATACGCAGCAAAAAACAGCAGCAATCCAGCCGCTAATCCTCGTTTATATGATGTTGTAAAGTTTCTCATTATTCAAATAATACTGCAAAGGTACAACTTTTTTTCGATATATGCAAATTTATTTGCAAAATTATCGCGACGCGAAGAAAAATCTTACCTCTTGTGAGCGATGGGCAAGTTCTTTAAAATGGTTCGGCAAAGGAGCACCCTTCGCGCCAGCGGGAACAGCCATAACGGGTGTTGCCGCGGATGATGACGCCCTTCCCGCAGACAGGACAACGATAACCCGCTTTATCGGTCTTAACCTGATAAACCACATCGGAAGTCATGGCTTTGAGTTCGTCCAAGAACTCCTTCGCCTCAAAACTCCCTCGCTCAATCTGTCTTAGTTTCTTCTCCCAAAGTCCCGTCAGTTCTGCCGACTTGAGGAGCGGCGAGATGATCGTGTGTATTAAGTTAATACCCACTTCCGTAGCCTTGATGTTCTTTTTCTCTTTGACGATATATTTGCGTTGATAGAGTTTCTCGATGATAGCCGCACGCGTAGAGGGGCGACCGATACCATTCTCCTTCATCGCGTCGCGCAGTTCCTCGTTCTCGACGGTCTTACCTGCTGTTTCCATCGCTCGTAGGAGGGTCGCCTCTGTGTACCATTTCGGTGGGGTAGTGGTCTTCTCGTTCAGTTGCGGAGTGTGCGGTCCCGACTCGCCTTTGACAAAAGCCGGTAGGGTCTTGACCTCTGCTTGCTCTTCGTTATCACCTATCGCCTCTTCGCCTATCTGCCTTTCCGCCTCTCCGCCTTTCTCTTTGGCAAACACTACGCGCCAACCCGGAACAAGCACTTGTCTGCCGGTCACTTTAAACTCTACACTTTCAACTTCTCGAAACTCTAAACTCTCCACTCTACACTGATTGGCTTTGACGGAAGCCAATACGGTGGTGTTGCTCACTTCGCAATCGGGATAGAAAGCAGCAATGAACCGTAACGCAACGAGGTTAAACACTTTGCGCTCGTTCTCGGTGAGATTATCAGGGCGTTGTCCGGTAGGGATAATAGCGTGGTGGTCAGTGACCTTGCTGTTATCAAAGACTTTCTTTGTTTTAGGCAGGCTGCCTGCTCCTTTCTTCCCATCGGCCTTAAGCCCTAAGAGCGGTTGCACAGCCTCAAAATAGTCTTTGATACCGGCTAAGGTGGCGGGCACTTTGGGATAGATATCGTCGCTAAGGTAGGTGGTATCTACGCGAGGGTAGGTGGTGATACGTTTCTCGTAGAGCGATTGGATAAGTTTGAGGGTTTCGTCTGCGGAGAAGGCATATTTCTTGTTGCACTCCACTTGTAAGGAAGTGAGGTCAAAGAGTCGCGGAGCGAACTCGGTTCCTTTCTTTTTCTCAACGGAAGTGATCTCTAATGGCTGATCTTTTATCGAATCAAGCAATGCCTGTCCTTGTTCAAGCGAGGTGATGGCGTGATCGTCCTCGTCTTCGGCTTCGAGTTGGGCACTGAAGAGAGTATCTCGATAGACGGTTTTGAGTTCCCAATAGGTCTTAGGAACGAAATGTTCTATTTCCTCTTGTCGTTTGACAATGAGGGCGAGAGTAGGCGTCTGTACGCGTCCGATGGAAAGGATCTGTCTATCTTTGGCGTAGCGCAAGGTGTAAGCGCGTGTGGCGTTCATACCGAGCAACCAATCGCCGATAGCACGCATCAGTCCTGCCTCGTAGAGGGATTGGTAATGGGACTGGTCTTTGAGTTGTTTGAAGCCCTCGGCTATCGCTTCCTCTGTGAGCGAACTCACCCATAACCGTTTGACGGGCACTTTACAACCGGCTTTCTGATACACCCATCGCTGGATGAGTTCGCCCTCTTGTCCGGCATCACCGCAGTTGATGACTTCGTCGGCTTGGGCGATGAGAGCTTTGATGACGTTAAATTGTTTTTGTACGCCCTTGTCCTCCGACACTTTGATTCCAAAACGCGTAGGAACCATAGGGAGTGAGGACATATTCCAACCTTTCCATTGGTCGGTATATTCGTGAGGGTCGAGTAGGGCACATAGATGACCGAAGGTCCAAGTGACTTGATAGCCATTGCCTTCGTAATACCCATCGTGTTTGGTGTTAGCTCCAAGTACGTGAGCGATGTATTGTCCTACGGACGGTTTTTCTGCGACGCAAACGATCATATTAGTGTAGAGTTGAGAGTTTAGAGTTTAGAGTAGTTATTAAGTTGAGAGTTGATAGTCAAGGAAGCCAAGGTGAAACCGAAGGTGCCGACGACGGGAGCGAGGGAGCCCGTAGCCCCCACCAAGCCTCCCCCCGAAGGGGAGGATGTCGATTCCGCGGAATAGACGCATTGGAACTTGCGAAGGGGAAGACAGCCGGACTTTTTCATTTTTGTGCGTAGGGCGCGAGCGAGAGGGCAACCCTCTACTTTCCAGAACTCCGCCACACGTATTTGTTGTGGGTCGAGCTTGCGCCCGGCTCCCATACTACTGAGCAGCACTGCTTCGGTGGCAGTGGCATTGTGGATGAGTAATATCTTATCTTCGACGCTATCGATGGCATCGATGATGATGTCGTATTGGGTGAGGTCAAACTGTTCGGCGGTATCGGCGGTATAGCGTTGGTGGATAGCCACGATGTCTGCCTCGGGAGCAATAGCGAGTAGGCGTTTGCGCATCTCTTCCACTTTGGGTTGTCCAATGTTTGAGGCGGTAGCCACCACTTGGCGGTTGATATTGGTATCCGCTACTATATCAAAGTCAACGATGGTGAGGTGCTGCAGTCCGGTGCGTACCAATGCTTCGGCACACCAACCGCCTACGCCACCCACACCAAAGAGAATGACCTTGGTCTGCTGCAAACGTTCGAAAGCGTTGTTGCCTATTAGCGATATGGTTCGGTCGTATTTCATTAGTTTAGAGTTGAGAGTTTAGAGTTTATAGAAGCCGTCTAGTTTGTTAGTTGAAAGTTTGAGAGCGGTCTCGATGCCATCGAGGGCGGAGGAGGTGATGCCTCCGGCATAGCCTGCGCCTTCTCCACAAGGGTAGAGGGTAGGGTGGGAGACGGATTGTCGGGTCTCGTTATCGCGCACGATACGAACCGCACTACTGCTGCGACTCTCTACGCCTAAGATGACGGCTTCGTTGGTGAGGAAACCGGGGTACTTACGGTCAAAATCGCGGAAGGCTTGTTGTAGTCGTTTGCCGATGATGGCGGGTAACCATTCGTGCATAGGCGAGGAAACGACTCCCGGCAGGTAGGAAGTGGAGGGTAGGTTTTTGCTGACTTTGCCTTCTACAAAATCGCGCAACCGTTGTGCCGGCGCCTCGTTGTGCTCCCCGCCGTGCTCCTTCGCCAGCCGCTCCAAATATTCTTGAAACTCTAAACTTCTTAACTTATTAACTACTCTACACTCTACACTCTCCACTCTAAACTCAGAGACGTCCTTTGGACGTATCTCCACCACAATGCCGGAGTTAGCGTAAGGGGAGTTGCGGTGGCTGGCACTCATGCCATTGACCACACATCCGTCGTTGGAACTGCCGGCAGGCACTATGTGTCCACCCGGGCACATACAGAACGAATACACACCTCGTCCCTCCACTTGGGTCACAAGCGAATAACCTGCATTCCCCAAAGCTTTCAACTCTAAACTTCTTAACTTATCAACTACTCTAAACTCTAAACTCTCCACTCTCAACTTTCGCTGATGGTACATCAGGGCATTGATAAGCGCTTGGGGATGTTCAACGCGAACACCCATGGCGAAGCCTTTGTCTTCCATCGTAACGCCAAGGTGGTCGAGCATTCGATAGGTATCGTGTGCCGAGTGACCGATGGCTAAGATGATCGGTTCGCCCGAAGCGAGTAGTTGTTGGAAGAGAGGTTTATTAACCTGTGTTTCAAAATGTATCTCGCCCCCGTGTTCGAGGATACACTCGCGCATACGACGAATGATAGAGGGCAGTTTGTCGCTACCTATATGGGCGTGCGTCTCGTAGAGGATATTATCGGCTGCACCAAAATAGTGGAAGATCTCCATGACGCGTTGCATGTTGCCTTTTTTCTTACTGCGCGAGAACAGTTTACCATCGGAGAAGGTACCGGCACCACCTTCGCCAAAACAGTAGTTGGATTCGGGATTAAGTCCCTCGTTGCGGTTGAGGAGGGCGATGTCTTTCTTGCGTTCGGAGACCTCTTTGCCCCGTTCGTAGATGATGGGCCTGATGCCGTGTTCAAGTAGGGTCAGAGCAGCAAATAGTCCTGCAGGACCGGCTCCGATGATGTGTACTTGTTGGATGGCTTGGTGTACATCTTGATAGATAGGAGGGGTATAAAGAGGGATAGGAGAATCAATAGGAAGGTAGTGCCCCTCGTCGTCGCATAGGACAGTGAGGAGCACTTTGATATCGCGTTGGCGTGCATCCACCGATCGTTTGACGATGCGGTATTGTTCTTCGATGCTTTTCGCCTTAGCGGGAGTAACGATGATTTGTTTTTGTTCCAAGTCTATATAACTATAAACTAGACGGCTTCTATAAACTCTACACTCTCAACTCTCAACTCTTTAACTTCTCCATAATCTTCGCTTCTATTTCGGCAGCGAGATCGGGATTATCTTTGAGCACTTGTTTAGCGGCATCGCGCCCTTGTGCCAGTTTGTTGCCATCGTAACTGAACCAACTACCGGACTTGCTCACGATACCGAGCTGCTCGCCAAGGTCGATGAGTTCGCCTTCGCGCGAGATACCCTCATTGAACATAAGATCAAACTCCGCTTTCTTGAACGGTGGTGCCACTTTGTTCTTCACCACTTTTACGCGTACTTGGTTACCTAATATCTCGTCACCATTCTTGATGGCATTCCCCTTGCGGATATCCAGACGTACGGAGGCGTAGAACTTCAATGCATTACCACCGGTCGTGGTTTCGGGACTGCCGAACATAACACCAATCTTCTCACGCAGTTGGTTGATGAAGATACAGGTCGTTTGGGTCTTATTGATGGTAGCGGTCAGTTTGCGTAAGGCTTGGCTCATCAAGCGGGCTTGCAGACCGACTTTATTGTCACCCATTAGTCCTTCAATCTCTGCTTTGGGAGTCAAAGCAGCTACGGAGTCAATAACTACGAGATCAACAGCACTACTGCAAATAAGGTCGTCCGCAATCTCCAAGGCTTGTTCACCGGAATCAGGTTGAGCGATGAGCAGGTTCTCTACATCCACACCCAGTTTCTCGGCATAGAAACGGTCGAAGGCGTGCTCGGCATCAATGATAGCAGCGATACCGCCTTGTTTCTGAGCCTGTGCCATAGCGTGAATGGCGAGAGTGGTCTTACCGGAAGACTCGGGACCATAGATCTCGATGATGCGTCCTTTGGGATAACCGCCAACGCCGAGGGCCATGTTTAAGGCTACACTACCGGTCGAAATAACGGGTACATCTTCTACTTTGTCATCGCCAAGACGCATGATAGCACCTTTGCCGTAACGTTTGTCAATCTTGTCCATCGCGTCTTGCAAGGCTTTGAGTTTCGCACTGGACGGGGTTTGTTTTTCTTCTGCCATAGATTCATTTACAATTTGACGATTTACTATTTACGATTTGTTTTCCTCTTTTTTTGTTTTCTCTTTTTCTTCCTCTTTCTCTTTCTCTTTCTCTTTCTTCTCTCCTAAGTATTGCGGGAGATTCATTCCGGCTTGATTGAAGAGGTCATTGAGTGGGGGAACACTACCCATTAAGCCACTAATGAAATTAGCGGTGGACGTCTTGCCGTCCGTAGCCTTACCTCCATCCCAAACGGTAACTTTATCAATCTTAATACCCTTAACAGCCTCAACTTGCGTCTTAACCAGTTCGGGCAGTTTCTCAAGTAACAAGAGTTGATAAGCTTTGTTGGCATCACCACCGGCAGCATGAACGACTTTCTCATAACCGGCAGCTTGCTTGGTCAGGATCTCGAACAGACCCTTGGCCTCCGCTTCCATCTTAGCAAAGATAGCGTCAGCCTCACCCTTAGCGTTCACACGCACTTTCTCGGCTTCGGCTTGAGCCTCGATGATACGACGGTTCTTCTCAATCTCTTGCGGTACGATCACGTTAGCCGTTTGGGTAGCACGTTCACGCTCAGCACGAGCCTGCTCTGCGTTTTGCTCAGCAGCATAAGCCTCTTGCAATGCCATAGCCTCTTGCACTTTCTCAGCAGCAACGGCTAAGCGGTTAGCCTCAGCCTCTCTTTGACGACGGTCGGCGTCGGAGTTAGCAATCTCAACCTTGGCGTTGTTCTCACCCTTAACGGCAACGGCATTAGCCTCCGAAGTACGGATACGCGTATCACGAACGGCTTCGGCTTTACCGATCTCACCAATCTTATCTTGTTCTGCTACGCTGACTTTGGCTTCGTTGATAGCCTTAGCAGCAGCTTCTTTACCCAGAGCCTCGATATAACCAGACTCGTCCTTGATATCGGTTACGTTAACGTTAATGAGGCGCAGACCAATCTTCTTGAGTTCTATCTCAACGTTGTTAGATATATTGTCAAGGAACTTATCGCGGTCTGAGTTAATCTCCTCAATAGACATAGTTGCAATCACCAAACGCAATTGACCAAAGAGTATATCCTGAGCTAATTGCTCTATCTGTTGAGGCGACTGACCCAGCAGACGCTCCGCAGCATTATTCATCGAATCCGCTTCTGTAGAGATACCTACGGTGAAACGGCAAGGAACATCGACACGGATATTCTGACGGCTCAGGGCGTTGGTTAAGTTGGCTTCAATCGAAATAGGGGTTAAACTCAGATAAGCATAATCCTGAATAACAGGCCATATAAAAGCACCACCGCCGTGAATACATTTAGCAGATGTGCCGCTTGTTTTTCCGTAAACAACGAGGATCTTGTCCGAAGGACAGCGTTTGTAGCGTTTGATGAGGGCTACAACAATGCCGAACGCCACAACGATAGCAACGACAATAAGAAGGGTTGGAGTCAACATGTTTGTACGAATTAAGATTTTTGATTTATGATTTTATTAGATTTTTTCTACGATCAGCAGGTCGCCTTTATTGCCGACGATCTTGCATTTAGCACCGGTAGGTAAATCGGTGTCGCATATAGCGTCCAGTTCGTGAACACTGCCACGATAGGAGAACTGCACTTTGCCTCGACCGTTAAGCGGAATATGCAGATACACATCAGCGCTTAAACCGATGGCTTGCTTCGGATGGAAGGTGCTGTTTTGGGATAAACGCAGTATTTGTTTAAGCAGTATCCAAAAGCCGAAGAAGAAGATAAGACCTACTCCCACAGCCGTTAATTGAAGCCACACAGTGGACTCAATCGTATTCCAGAAGCATATACCTCCCCAGCCATAACCTAATAGGAAATTGACCAAGTTCTTGAACGTAAAGATGCCCACTGTATCGGAATCTAAGCCGTCTGCGTTATCCAAATCGACATCGGCATCGCCACCTAGCCCAATCAAGGTCATAATCAGCTGAATAACAAAAACAACAGATGCTGCAATTGCAATATACAAAAAGACTTTATACATAATGATTAGATTTTTGTTGAATTTGGCTGCAAAGGTACGGATTTTTTTTGATATATGCAAATAAAAGTACAAAATTGTACTTATTTTTTGTAAAATCGGCAAAACTCTCTTATCCCGCATTGCTCGCAATGGGGTTTGCGGGCGGTGCAGACATAACGCCCATGTAGAAGTAACCAGTGATGCGCCTTGGGAATGAGTTCGGCAGGGATATATTTAGTCAGTTGACGCTCGGTTTGGAGCACATTCTTACTATTGGTAGTCAGTCCCAATCGTTCCGAGATACGGAAAATATGCGTATCAACCGCCATTGTGGGACAGTTCCAAAGAACAGCCATCACCACATGGGCGGTCTTACGACCTACCCCGGGAAGGGCAACCAGTGCTTCCTCGTCACAAGGGACTTGTCCGTTGTGCAGTTCGGTCAGTTGTTTTGCCATCGCTACAAGATGCTGCGCTTTGGCATTAGGATAACTGACAGAGTGAATGTATTGGTAGATGTCTTCAGCGGAGGCTTTGGCCATCGCTTCAGCGGTAGGGTAGGCAGCAAAAAGGGCAGGCGTGACGAGATTGACACGTTTGTCGGTACATTGGGCGGAGAGCATAACCGCTACGAGCAGTTCAAAAGGACTGCTGTAGTGCAGTTCACTCTGAGCAATGGGCATATTTGCCTCAAACCACTCAATAATCTTCCTATATCGTTCTGGCACTCTCAACTCTAAACTATTAAACTAGGCGGCTTCTCTAAACTCTAAACTCTCAACTCTCAACTTTTTCGTCAGCGTAGGTCTTGCTGAGGAATCGCAGCAGTTGCGTGGCATCTTTGACGACCACTTCGGTGGCTTCGCTGATGGGTTGCTGCTTGAGGCGCAAGAGCATGATTTGGTAGAGTAGGGTAAGGCACGCCTCCACGTCGCTCATAGTGGGGCGATCGGTCTTGGCTTTGAATAGGTTCAATTGGGGTTGCAGATGGATCATCACTGCGCGATAGGGAGCCTCCGTATCGAAGAGTTCGTTGTGTAGGTCCTCTAACTCCGAGAGGGCGTTTTTAGCAAGTTGAAGGTGACCGCCATTGAGGATGCCTTCGGAGTGCATCATGTCGCTGATCTCGGTTAGTTCGGGGGTTGCATTCGCGTTTTGAGGAAAGGCTCTTAGGTAGTCTTCCAGTTGCCATAAGTAGAGGATATACTCGGCAATATTTTCTCGTTTACTCTTCATAATCGCTTAGGAATTGTTCTATTTCGCGTCGGTCTTTTTTGGTAGGTCGTCCTGTACCTCTATCGCGTCCGTTTTGACCGGCAATGCGGGCCAGTTCAAGTAGTTCGAGTTGGTCGGGAGAGGTGATGTCTCGCATATACTCTGGTACAAGCTTGGCGCCGAGGCGGTTCTCGCTGAGTTGGAGCACTTGGTAGGTATAGTGGATAGGACCCTTGCGCACGGAGAAAGTGTCGCCGATACGGAAGGTACGACTGGGTTTGAGTTCTTGTCCGTCCATTGTGACGCGCCCTTTCTTACACGCATCGGCAGCCATCGAACGGGTCTTATAAATCCGCATGGCAAATAAGTATTTATCAACTCTTTCTTCCATAACTCTAAACTAATAAACTAGACGGCTTCTCTAAACTCTAAACTCTCCACTCTAAACTAATTATAGAGGTTCATTGTTTTATCAATGCCTTGCAGACAGAAGGACTTGATGATTTCGGTGGTTTTCGGCAGAGTGTCTTGGATCAGTTTTTCCTCTTCATCGGTCCAATCGCCGAGGACGAAGTTGATTTGTGCCCCGCGGTTGTAGTCATTCCCGATACCGAAGCGCAGCCGTGCATAATTAGGGGTGTTGAGGACGGATTGGATATGTCCCAAACCATTGTGTCCTCCATTGCTGCCTTGTTTGCGGATACGGAGCTGCCCAAAGGGCAGATTGAGGTCATCTACGAGGATGAAGATGTTTTCGAGGGGGATCTTTTCCTCATTCATCCAATAGCGAACGGCATTACCGCTAAGGTTCATGAAGGTAGAGGGCTTGAGCAATACCACTTCGGCATTTTTGACACGACCGTGTCCGACGAAGCCGTATCGCTTGTCCTCAAAAGCAATGTTGGACGCTTCGGCAAAAGCGTCCAACATGCGAAATCCTATGTTGTGTCGGGTGTTGCGGTACTCGTCGCCGATATTGCCGAGCCCGACAATCAAATATTTCATTTTACTAAAGAATATCCTTTATCCTTTGTTCACTCTGATTACTCAGCAGCTTCGGTAGTTGCAGCCTCAGCGGATGCACGGGTAGCGCGTACTTGAGCTACGCAAGCTTCCTTCGGGCTAACCATCGTTAAGCCTTCAATCTTAATATCCTCAACGGCAATCTTCTTACCCAAACCTAACGTAGTAACATCAAGGGTGATGTCATTAGGAATAGCGGTGTAGATACCATTGACTTTCACTTTCTTCATGTCGAGGCTGAGTTTACCACCGGCTTTTACACCTTCAGCCAGACCGGTCAAATGAACGGGCAGAGCTACGGTAACGGGTTTCTTATCATTAACCTCTAAGAAATCAATGTGCAAGAGGTTGCCCGATACGGGGTGGAATTGCAACTCTTTCACAACAGCAAGTTTCTTAGCGTCACCGATGGTGAGGTTAACCAGCATTGTGTCAGGGGTATAGATAAGTTTACGAACGGCCTCTACACCAACAGTGAAGGTAACGTTTTCGCCTACGCCATAGACATTGCAAGGAACGAGATTTTCTTTACGGAAAGCCTTAGCGGCTTTTTTGCCGAACTCCGAACGAGGAGTGCCGACGAGATCAAATGTTTTCATAATGTAATTGTGTTACTCTGATTAATACCATACACCTTGGAGCACTTCTTTTACTCACAAGAAAGGCGACCTGCGTCGCCTTTGTTGCCTAACGAGGAGTCGAACCTCGCCCCTCAGAACCAAAATCTGATGTACTACCGATATACGATTAGGCAGTGCTTTTCGGGGGCTCCGAAATGCCCTTCTTTTCAAAAGCGGGTGCAAAGGTACTGCTTTTTTTTGATATGTGCAAATATTTTGTGAAAAAAAATAATTTTTTCTGCTATTTGTACGATTTAAGTGTCATTTTAGGGGATTTACCTATACCCCTTGCGCATTTTCGGTGGTGAAAGTGGATTTTTATCTCTCACAGATGATTTAGTAAGATTTTTGTATAGATTTTTATAGATTTCTCGCCTGTTGGCGAATAAGTAAAAGTCGTCCAAAATAGATTTTTTGCATCTACTTGCGTTAAGATTTTCTTCGCGTCGCGATAGATTCCACAACTATTGCAACTGTATTTTAACTCTATTTTTTAGCCGAGGGTCGGCCGACACTCTCTCGACACTCATTCGAGGGTCTCATCCCTCTCATAATTCATCAATTTTCCAACTTTCAACTTTCCAACTAGTCGGCTTCTTTAAACTTTCAACTATAAACTTTCAACTTTGAAGCCTCTCTATTATTTTGATTACGAACTTTTTTCAAAAAGGGGTTACATTTTTTGCATTTTTTTTGCATTTTTTCTCATACCCCTCTACTATTTTGATTACGACCTTTTTTGGCAAACATAACATCAAAAATACAAAAAAATAACTATCGCAACCGTCAGCCATTTTTCCGATGTATTGGAAAAGATAGCGCAACCACCTCACAATCATAGCGCTAACCCATGGTGCTCTGTGGGTGCTGTGTTAGTGGTATGTTAACAGACACGCTTTTGATAGTCCCTGCGTCCCTGAATTAACAACAGAAGATACCGCGTGTCAACAAATTTAGGACGATGTCTAGTTTTTTAGGAAGGGGTCAGATTAAGGTTCTATTTCTTTTAGTGAATATCGTCTGATAACAATGATGCTTAGTTCGAACAATAAATAGAGCGGCACAGTGACTAATAAAAGTGTAAAAACATCTGCCGTTGGGGTTATAATAGCTGCTAAGATACAAAGGGCAATGAACGCATGCTTTCGATATTGCTTTAATGTATCAGCAGTGATAACACCTAATTTACCTAAAAAATATGCCACAATGGGAATTTCAAAGAGGATGCCGAGCAGTAAGGAAAGTACTAACAACGTAGAAATGTAGGACTTAAGTGATATTTGGTTAATAACCGCTTCTTGTACCTGATAGGTAGAAAGAAAGCGGAAAGCAAATGGAAAAATCACGAAGTAATTGAGTGCTGCTCCCAAAAAGAAAAGCACCACACCCCAGAAGATAAGCGAAATAGAGTATTTCTTCTCTTGTTCGTACAAAGCGGGTGCCACAAAGCCATATAATTGGATTATCAAATAAGGGAATGCAATAAGCACACCTACGATTAGTGCTACTTCAAGATGTACCATGAACTGGGAGGCAAGTTCGATATTGATAAAATTTACCTCAAAGTTTCCGGGGCATAAAGAACTTATTCCTATCCACTCTGCCAATCGACATAATCCTCGATAGAGAATAAAATCCGATTGTGCCGGAGCAAATAGAATAGTGAATAGAAAGTCTTTGAAGCAGAATGCCACAATAGAGCAGACTGCCCAAACAATTATACACTTGACAAACCCTTTGCGAAACACATCCACGTGTTCCCAAAAGGTCATTTTTTCGTCATTGTTTTGGCTCATCCTTAGGCTGTTTTTGCTCTTGAGTTCTTGGTTGCTCTTCGTCTAAAGGTTTTTTGATTTCCTCTTCAACATTATTCATCCCCTCTTTAAATGAGCGCACGCCCTTACCAATACCTTTCATCAGTTCTGGGATTTTCTTACCACCAAAAAGGAGCAAAACGATGACCGCAATAAAGATTATTTCCGGAGCACCAATCATAAGTAATGTATGCATAACTACTATTTTTTACATAAACATATGCTATCTACCAAATAGATTTCGCATGTGTCAAAGTTAATTTCCCAATTGCCGTTTTCGCATCCTTCCCAATTGTATTTGCGAGCCATTGTATCCCACCAGTTTTGGAATTTTGTGCCTGTCTCGCCCATATCCTTGACGAGTTTTTCGTACAATTCGGCATTATCGGCAGTCAGGATTTTTGCCAACTCGTTCAATCCATTACGGCGCTCAAACAGCGTTTGAATTTCATTCTTTTCTTCAGGTGTTACCTGTCCTACTAGTTTTTTCATATTACCATTGTTCTTTTATGTCAAAAGGATCTAAATAACTGATTTCTTTCATTTCTTCGCCAACTTGGAATCCTGCTTCTTGTAATTGTTGTTGCAAGTCGCGGGCGGCATTGCGCTCCAGATGAGCAATCACACATTGCTGATGCGACGGCGTATTGGCATCCCATGTCAGTTTATCATTGAGCCAAATACAACGGTTGCAATGATAGGCATCACAAATACGGCACAAAGGTGCGTGGTCTAATTGGAGTAGTTGTTTATTGGGTATTTCCAAACCATTATCTAAATTTCCAACCGAACGCGAAGCATCCTTGGTTTTGTGATTCATAAGATTGCTAATACCTATTTGCTCATCATAGTAGAAGGCTGGGCACAGATAGAACTTACCATTGGGAGCAATGGTGATATTACCTATTCCAGCTTCGCAGTTGTGCATTTCGGTTAGTGTCAATCGATCAGTCAGAATATTGACTTGTGGTTGCTTCTGCGATTTATAGAGATTAACCAATACAGCATTGAGCGTAGCAAGGGCTTTCTTGTAGTCTTCTTGCTTGTCATCGGTAAACGATTCTATATCCATCAAGCAGATGTTGAGGCGTTTTACCTGTGGCAGTAGGGTCGCTATATCATATTGACGAGCAATAAAATCAGCAATAGTCAGTTGCAAGACAAGATTGTCGGTAGTTACTACTTTAGGGACTTCGTTCAACACTTGCACATCTTTGCCGATTTTGACATGGTCGATGCTCTCTATTACTTCGTTATATTCGGCAGGTAACTCATAATCAGGATACACGTATTGAATCATGAGGTTTTGCTTCATACCGAAAAGAATAGCTTTCTTGAGTGTATCTATCGGCATAAGGTTGCGTTCCGTAAGAGGATTATTGGCATGGCAGTAAGCCACGCTGGTGTCATCCAACAAGATGACGAGGTATTGTAAATACGGTTTCATGGCTTAACAGATTTCGGGTTTGACATTAGGATGGTTTTTCTCAAACTTCTCGCGCTTGCCTTCCATTTCCAGTTTGCGATAGAGTTTATTCCAATAATAATTGTTCGCACGTACACGCGCCTTGTGCATTTTGCAGATGGCTGTCGCACGCTGGAAAACAGTGTGCGTCTTGGCGGCATCGTAGTTCTCGCCTTGACACCAAGCACAACCTTCTGCCACCTCACAATCTATGCACTCCGGATTGGATTGCGTGCAACGGTCAAGCGTTAAGAAGGGACGCAGCTTATTGTTATCTATACCATCGTGAATATTGCCGATTATCCATGCTTCTTTGTCACGCAAAGAGTATTGCGCAAAGCGCGTACATGGATAGAAATTACCTGCAGCATCAATAGAAAGCATACGACCAGCTCCGCACCATGTCGTATTCTGTAATTTACAATCAAGGGGTTTACCCATTTGCTCTGTAAAAAAGGAACAAACATAGTCTATATATTTACCTTCATCAATAATTTTATCTGCCAACTGCATAAGTTGTTGCTCAAAAAGTAAATCATCGCCTTCTTGCCACACATCTTCAAAAACACAGTTGATACTAACCTCATGAATACCTATGTCAAATAAGTGACATACGGATTCACAAATGTATGGAATATCTGCAGAAGAAATCGTAACTTTCGTACTAGCATGTGGATATTGTTGTATCCATAATGGAATATTGCGTACAACATCATCATAAGAACCACGTTCACTATCTTTATACACGCGATTGAGGTCATGTTTACGTTTTGTGCCATCAATTGTAACCGCAACACTCAAATGCGTAGCGTTCTTTTGAATAAAATGTTGTACTTTAGGACTATCGTAATTAATGCCATTGGTGGATACCATAAAGCGATATGAATTAAACCAATGATGATTTAATCTATACATCTCTGCTTTAATGTAATCGCAAATTTGATCCATCAAGTTAATTTCGAGAAATGGTTCTCCACCGATAAAATCCCAAATTACACTTTCATAGGAAAAATTCGGGTCATTTTCTCGAGATAGAATATAATCTATTGCTGCTTTTGCAACATCAAAAGACATACGTTCTTTTTCATTCTTTCCCACGAGATAACAATACTTACACGCTAATTGGCAGTCTTTTGTAACAATAAATGTAATATTCTTAGACATTGTATCCTGCCAAGGACTTGTTTTTGATAGTATTTTCAAATCAGTGTTCATAACATTTTTGGATTAACAACGAGGAGTTCAGCGCTCCTCGTTGCATGATAAATTACTTCTCATAACGACCGTAGCATGTTGAGTAACATGAGTTACGACATACTCCGGAGCAAGATCCTTGACAATCGCCAGCGCATCCCGCTGTGCAACCAGTTGCATGAATTTGCTGCAGGGGCAAAGAGGATAATACTACTGCTCCTACAACTGGCATAGCGGCTTTGGCTGCCTTTTTAAAGAACTCACGACGCGATTGGAGTTCTTCGTTTTGTTTGTTATCCATAACTTTATAAAGTTTTGTGGGAGATGGGTTCCGCAACGTCCCGTAAATAAATAAAAAAGCGTGGAACCTTATTTCACGCTCATTCAGTACTTACGTGGTTCTACCAAAACCTTGCTAACAAAGAATAAACAATAACGCCCACGCCGGTATATGTTAATACCAACGTGGAACACGTTATGGCACATTAACATTCCCAGAGGACATTTATTTCTTCTTATTTTGGGTTAGCTTAAATTTGGTAGATTTCGTAAGTCCAAAACAAGCGTCAATAAACGCTCTTATATGTCTGCAATACCACCCGATTATGAGAGACATTTCCCTCCGACGTGGAATTACGGCTGCAAAATTACAAAAAATATTTGATATACAAAAACTTTTTCGCGTTTTTTTGAGAAAAAAATAACTATTTAATGAAAAATGCACTTTCCCATAAGAAAAGCGCATTTGTGAGCGATGGTATTTATCGGTGTCGCCGAAGCGACTTTACGTTTGGCGAAACGGCGGAGAGCCTCCGCAAGCATATAATCACAACCTTGCCGGTCAAGCATAGGTGAGTGAGTACATTATGATTCTTCTTGAATATATTTGTTTATTTGATCTACCAAAGGCTGAATATCTTCATGGATTGTTGCCCAAAGGAGTTCTGGTGTTATGGCATAATAGCCATGCACTAAAACATGACGCATGTTCTCAATTATCTTCCAATTGGTTTCGGGGTGTGATTCTCTAAAACTCTTGGTTAACATATAACATGCTTCTCCTATTATCTCCACCAACTTGACAAATCCATAAAAGAGTACACTGTTATTTTTGATTTCTTCCAGTGTATATTTATCCTTATTCTCCAAAAGTTTATTGGATGCATCAAGAATATGCTCCAATCGTTCCTTATCTCTAATGCGCTCTCTCATATATTAAAATTTTATCATGGTTAGCAGATGGCTGTGCAAATGGAAGTAATCCTTGTTCTTCTACCAAATCAACAGGACGATGGAGAAGTGTTTCTAACTCTGCCATCATCGTGCCAACTTTCATTAGAGATACTTTCTGAGAATAATCATAATTAACCAACAAATCAACATCGCTTTCCGGAGTCTCTTCTCCACGAGAACAAGAGCCGAATAAATAGGCTCGTTGGATAGGCTGGGAAGACATATATTTCCGAATCTTTGGTATTATTTTTTGAATCTCAACGCTCAGCATAATATACTATAAATTCAAAATCGCTTGCAAAATTACAACTTTTTTGCGATATATGCAAGTGTTTCTCTATTTTTCTCTATTTCTCCTTCTCAAAAGGCAACGAGGGTTGGGCTGCTTCTATTTGGTCTTTAGCATTTAAGGACGAAACCACTTTTTGACCTGTTTGCTGTTCAAAGGCTGTGCGTGCGACACGAGCCACATCTCCTCCGCGAGCCGCTGCGATTTTATGCTCCGGCATCGTTTGCGGATTCTCTTGTTTCTCAATGTTTGTAGTTGCTAGTTCGGCTAACATATTAATAACCAACTCTTCGTTCGTCATGTTGTCGCGTAAATTTTCCTGATGCAAACCCTTATATCGCTTATATTCGCGAGTATTAAGTCCCGACCAAGCTTGATAAATAATATCCGTTAGAGCGGCATATTGTTGCTCACCCTCCACCCCGTGTGCTTGCCATTGGTCCGTCAAGTTTTTACGCACCTCAATGGATTTGAGCCGTTGATTAATCCAATTATCGGAACGACCTAAACGCTTATAATCTTGAAGCGACATACGTATGCCACGTTCAGGATCTTGCATTTGACGTAAACGCTCGGCTGCAACAGATGCCATCCATTGCTTCAGAGGCTCCGCCTTCTTGCTTGGGATAGATTGGATGATACGGAAAACACCTTCAACAGAGGCACAATTAGCCGCATGCATTTTTCCATCTGTAGACCGGAATTGGTGAGGGGTACAAATTGTACCCCACACGGAATTAAGTTCCACATCACGCGAACGCAATCGCTTGATATATTGTTTTATATCAGTAGATTCAGTTAATACCTCTACTACATCATTGATGCAGAAGTACCACTTTTCTTGTTCGTCATCCCAATAGGTGCGAATCTTTGTCGCGCCAAATTGCTTTATTATTTCTTCCTGTGCCATAACTCCATAACTCTATAAAAATGTTTTCTCACTGTTTTACATCTCGTGAGCGATGGGCAAGTACGTCTGCCGGACAATTATTTTGTGATTAACTTCTTTGGCAGTGGTCACAATTATTTGGTGTCGAACAATCATAGCAATTCCAAAGTGTCGGGTAAGATTGTGCGAATTGATAGCATCGGTAATCAGATTTAGAGGTGTTGGATAATAAACAAATATACGATAAAGCCATAGGATCTAATGTGCGCAACCGCTTACAATCTGCCACAATGCGAT
>JAZLHD010000142.1:0-1200 GCA_045616645.1 Paludibacteraceae bacterium | reverse complement strand
TCTTTTACTTAACACTTCAAAAAACAAAAGGGCCAAGGCCGGGGATCGAACCCGGGTCTAAGGATCCACAGTCCTAAAGGATGTCCAGCTACCCTACCTTAGCCTGACGCTTTTACGAATAGTATCGTAATGCCTTATACTATACGCCGTTTTTAGATATTAACATATCTCTTGTTTGTGCGAATATCGCCGGTGAAAGACTTCAAGGTACTAAACCTCCTAAACCTTTTTTCATATTCTCTTACTATATATCACATTTAAAAAATATCCATACACAAAAAGAAAGAGAAAAAAGGTTTAGGAGGTTTAGTACCTGCATACGCTTGTCTTTACATAACATCCCGTCCATTTTATTGCTGAGTATAGCCCATATATAAACCAATATAAACAAAAGGAGAAATATCATGGCAGAACATCTGCGGACACCAATCGTTTGTGTGTTAGGTCACGTTGACCACGGAAAGACCTCACTCTTAGACAGAATACGCGGTTCAAAAGTTGTAGCAGGAGAGGCGGGAGCTATCACGCAGCACATAGGAGCCACCTTAATCCCTCTGGACTCCATTGTAAAACTCAACAGCAACTTAGGAAAAATCAATACCACAGTCCCGGGCCTCTTATTCATCGACACACCCGGACATCATGCATTCACCACTCTGCGCGCACGCGGAGGAGCACTTGCTGATATCGCAATTCTCGTTGTTGATGTAACCGAAGGATTCAAGCAGCAGACCATCGAAGCACTGCAGATATTACGAAACTGCAAGACGCCGTTTGTAATTGCTGCAACCAAGCTCGATAAAATCCCCGGATGGAGACCGCAGCAGAACGTATCCTTTACCAAAACATACGCAAGCCAGAGCGATGCCGTCAAAAATACCGTTGAAACAAAAATCTATGAACTTGTCGGAAAATTATCAGAACTCGGCTTTAACTCAGAACGCTTCGACCGCGTCTCTGATTTCCAGAGAAACCTCGTAATGGTTGCTGTAAGCAGTATGACCGGCGAAGGTATTGGAGACCTTCTGATGATTATGATTGGTCTTGCGCAGAAATTGCTCACCGAAAATCTGAAAACAACCGTCGAAGGACCGGGGGACGGAACCGTAGACGAGGTTAAAGAAGAGAAAGGACAAGGCACAACACAAGATGTCATTATCTACGACGGTATCATCTCAGTCGGTGATGAAATCGGCATAT
>JAZLHD010000141.1:0-9240 GCA_045616645.1 Paludibacteraceae bacterium | reverse complement strand
GAATCTGCTGTATTAGGTTACAACGGTCTATTAGACGTTGTTCGTTCCGCACAACAAGACCACCAACTAGAACAACAGAATTTAGTGACTCTAACTTTATTTAGCGATTCCATCTTAACCATTTATGATTGCGACACGATTACTAACATTCCAGATTTGTTGATGGATCAATATAATCCTTATGGGCTAACAGCTCTCTTTGATGCTATAGGTCACTCTTTAACAGGGCTACAAGAGCGATTGGACTCCCTTCAAAACGCAACGGCTGTCGTGACGATTCTTACTGATGGTTGGGAGAATGCCTCTAAAAACTATACATTGGAAAACGTGCAAAATCTTGTTGATACTCTCAAAACGCAAGGTGTTATGTTTGTGTATATGGGAACCAACCAAGAAGTAGAGTTAGTCGCTGCCGTGCTACATATTGATAACTATTTGGCTTTTGACTATCATCCTACAAGTTTGCAATTGGCTTTAGACTCAATTATGCAAGCGTCTGCTCATTATTATGAACGCATGGCGCAATATAATAAGGATACAAAGAATATGACCAAAGAAGAACGCAACGAATATCTTAGAACACGAAATGCTCAAAACAATTGGTTCGAGCAATAGCCTCACCTCATCCAATATATCAATACTTGACCCTTCACCTAAAAAACTGGCCATCGTCCTAAAATTTGCACTTCCAAGTTGGACATGTCCAACTATCCATCTCTCCATAACTCACATTCAACCAGTATTTTACACAAAGTTGGACACTTGGAAATGTCCAACTTCACTCGCGCAAAGATGCAAGGATTTCCTAGGTAACCCTAGGAAATCTAGAGTGCTGCGCTTATCTAGCAATACTACGAGAACGGGTATCCCTCGGTCATCCCCTTAGACTAACGCGGAAATCACGCGGAAATCACGCGGTAATCACGCGGAGCCGGACTTGCAATACAAAAGAAGGCTCACGTAAGTGCGCTTACTTCAACTTCTTAAACAAGTTTTTCATATCGACGGCCTCTGCAATCAGTTTGTGGAGGTCTTCGATTTTAATGCGGTCTTGCGCCATCGTGTCGCGATAACGGACGGTCACGCAGCCATCGTTAAGTGTGTCATGATCGACCGTTACGCAGAATGGCGTACCGATAGCGTCTTGACGACGATAGCGTTTGCCGATACTATCTTTCTCGTCGTATGTAGTCTTGAAATCGTATTTGAGCAAGTCCACAATCTCTTGCGCTTTCTCGGGCAGTCCGTCTTTCTTAACAAGCGGCATGACGCACACCTTAACCGGTGCGAGAACGGCAGGTAAGTTCAGTACCACACGGGTATCACCGCCTTCGAGTTGCTCCTCTTTATAGGCAGCGCACATGATGGAAAGGAACATACGATCCACACCTATACTGGTCTCGATGACGTACGGGGTATAACTCTCGTTGAGTTCGGGATCGAAGTATTCGATTTTCTTGCCCGAGAACTTAGCGTGCTGACTGAGGTCGAAGTTCGTGCGGCTATGGATACCCTCAACCTCCTTGAACCCGAAGGGCATAAGGAACTCAATATCCGTAGCGGCATTAGCGTAGTGAGCCAGTTTCTCGTGGTCGTGATACCGATATTTCTCGTCGCCTAATCCAAGAGCTTTGTGCCATTTAAGGCGGAAGGCTTTCCAATGCTCAAACCACTTCATCTCCTCGCCCGGGCGAACAAAGAACTGCATCTCCATCTGCTCAAACTCACGCATACGGAACACGAACTGACGTGCTACAATCTCGTTACGGAAGGCTTTACCAATCTGCGCAATACCGAAAGGAACTTTCATTCGGCCGGTCTTTTGGACATTAAGGAAGTTAACGAAGATACCTTGTGCCGTCTCGGGACGGAGATAGATCTTCATCGCGCCATCGGCGGTACTACCCATCTCGGTTTGGAACATAAGGTTGAACTGACGCACATCTGTCCAGTTGCGGGTACCGGAGATAGGACAAACGATCTCCTCATCCAAGATGATCTGTTTGAGTTCATCGAGGTTCATATCGTTCATTGCCTTGCTATAACGAGCGTGCAGAGCATCCCATTTGGCTTGGTGTTCGAGTACGCGAGGATTGGTTTGGCGGAACATTGTCTCGTCAAAACTATCCCCAAAACGTTTGGCTGCTTTCTCGACCTCTTTGTTGATTTTCTCCTCAATCTTACCGAGTTGGTCCTCGATGAGCACGTCCGCACGATAACGTTTCTTACTATCGCGGTTATCGATGAGCGGGTCGTTGAAAGCGTCCACGTGTCCGGAGGCTTTCCAAACGGTGGGATGCATGAAAATGGAAGCATCGATACCAACGATGTTATCGTGCAGTAGGGTCATGGAGTCCCACCAATATTTCTTGATATTATTCTTCAACTCTACGCCGTTTTGGCCGTAATCGTACACGGCACCCAGTCCGTCGTAAATATCACTACTGGGGAAAACGAAGCCATATTCCTTGCAGTGCGAAACTAACTTTTTGAATGTTTCTTCTTGTGTAGCCATAATAGTTCTAATTTGAAATTTGCTGCAAAGTTACAACAAAATATTGATATTTGCAAATAAATTTGCATATATGAAGAATTTTTAGTAATTTTGCACGTTTTTTGAAGTGTGCTCGTTTTTTTATGTGTCTACAAAACCAAATACAATCGTATTATTTCCTCGGAATTGGAGGAATAGGGATGAGTGCCCTTGCGCGGTACTTTTTTGCTCGTGGATATAAGTGTGCCGGTTATGACCGAACCCCTTCGCCCGTGACCAAAGCCCTTGAATCGGAGGGGATCTCTGTTTATTATAACGATGATGAGCAATGTCTTCCCGAATGGGCAATGCGCCCTTCGTCATGTTTGGTGGTTCGTACTCCTGCGGTTCCCGAGGATAGTCGTTTGACACAATGGTTTAAGCAGCAAGGGTTCACTATCGTAAAGCGTGCTGAAGTGTTAGGTGATGTGACGCGTCAAATGCGTGCGTTGTGCGTTGCAGGGACTCATGGTAAGACGACTACTTCGACCATGCTTGCCTACTTATTGCGGCAGTCCAGCATTGGTGGAAACGCGTTCTTAGGTGGGATAAGTAATAACTTCCAGTCGAACGTATTGATTGATCCTTCGAGTAGTTATGTGGTGGTGGAGGCAGACGAATATGACCGTAGTTTTCACCATTTGACACCTTATATGTCCGTGGTAACAGCGGTTGATCCCGACCACCTGGATATCTATGAAACGCCTGAAGCCTATCGCGATGCGTTTGAGCATTATACGTCGCTTATTCAGGTCGGATTGGTGATAAAGAAAGGACTGCCCATCACCCCTCGTTTGAGGAAAGGAGCGAAACTATATACCTATGCGGTAGAGGATAAGACGGCAGATTTTTATGCCGATAATATCCGCGTGTCGGAGGCGAAGATTATGTTTGATTTCCACACGCCTACGGCTACTATTCCCGACCTCAACTTAGGTGCCCCTGTATGGGTGAACATAGAGAATAGTGTGGCAGCAATGGCGATGGCTTGGCTCAATGGAGTGACGGCAGAAGAGTTGAGGGTCGGGATATCCTCGTTTGCTGGTGTGTGGCGGAGGTTTAATATTCTCATCAATCGTCCTAACTTAGCGTATGTAGATGATTATGCTCACCATCCGCAAGAGATAGCATCCTCGATAGCGTCTATTCGCAAACTTTTCCCCAACAGGCACACGATAGGGGTCTTTCAACCGCATTTATACACGCGTACAAGGGATTTTGCAGATGGATTTGCACAATCGTTGAGTGCGTTGGACGAACTGATACTCTTGCCCATTTATCCTGCTCGCGAAGAACCTATTGAGGGTGTGAACTCGGAGATGTTAATGGACAAAGTGACCTGTCCGGTAACGATTATGGAGAAAGCCGATTTGGTGGCGTATCTGAAAGAGCATATCCATCCCGAACAGCCAACAGCGTTGATTACGATTGGAGCAGGAGATATTGATCGGTTGGTGCCGGTTATAGTTGAGAGTTTAGAGTGTAGAGTTTAGAGTGTAGAGTAGCCGTCTAGTTTATAAGTTTAGAGTGAAAGAAGTATTTAAGTATATTATTTTAGGCATTGTGGTAGTTCTCATCGGGGGGTACTTTATTGGAGCTGCGGTTTGGTTTACCATTCATCCGAAAGACCCAATATGTGAGGCTTGCGAGATACGTCTTCTTGATTCTGTGGAACGTGTATATGTCACTCCGGAAGAGTTAGAAACAATGTTGCGCAACACGCATTTGTATCCGGTAAATCTGCCTTGTTCGCAGTTATCTTCACAGGCTATGGAACAATGTGTTTTGTCTCATCCGATGATTCGGCGAGCACAATGTTATCTCACCACGCAAGGAATCGTTATTATTGAGGCGGAGCAACGTATTCCATTACTTAAAGTTGAGATGGAGGGGAATCGTTACTATGTGGATAAGGATCGATTGTGTATGCCGGTTCGCTCTTCCATTACAACCCCTGTGATGCCTGTTCGCGGTCGTGTAGAAGAGCGCATGGCGCGTGGAATAATAGGTGATATTGTTGAATATATACATCGCAAACCCTATTGGGAAACACGTTTTACCTCAGTGTATGTACAAGGTCCACAAAACATCGAATTAGTGGATACAACGGGAGTACGAGTGCTCATTGGAGATGGAAAAGAGTATATACCTAAATTAACTAAATTACAAACTTTTGAAGATCGTATGAGAGGACGCGAACCTTCGTATTCTGTCATCGATTTACGTTATCAGAACCAAGTTATTGGTCGTCCTTAACATTATGATAAAGCAGACACAACGAACAGAAACATTGCCTCTTGTGGCACTTGAATTAGGAAGTAATGGGGTGCGCGCCATCGCTGCTGAGCGTGTGGAGGGAAGTTTATTCCATATATTAGGGGCAGAGGAGTCGCAAAAGTATCCAAGTATAGACCAAGCCAATATTATTCAGTCAGGGAATACGGCTTATATGATTGGCGAGGTACTCAATAAATTGGCTAATCGTATAGGTGTGCCTAATCTTCCCACGACTTTTGTGCCTATTGGTGGTTGTCCTACATGGATGGCTTCGGTGCATGCGAAACGAGATAATGTCCACATGGCTCGTGTCACCAAAGCGTTGTTACAGAGTATGGAAGACGAGTGTTATGACAAGATACGGACTCGTTATCCTGAGATGGAAGTGTTAGGTCTGGTCCCCGCTTATTTCTCCTTAGATGGACAAGAGTTCTATTGGGACGATGTTCGTTCGGAGACGCAACGTGCTGTTCTTGTAGAGGGACATTATACCGCCTTCATTGCCAAGAAAATATGGGTGGAGAAGTTTGACAAGAGTTTTGATCAGGCGATGCGTTCTGTAGAACAATCGTTCATTCGGGTAGATGCTCTTCTGTCTGTTTTTGCAGCGGAAGATGGGGATGAGATTCTTCAAAAAGGGTGTGCGGTATTGGATTTTGGTGCCAAAACGACCACATTATCCATTTATAAAGGTACAGAATACCTCTATCACAAAGTGCTTCCTCAAGGAGGATACCATATCACAGCTTTGCTCGCTCAACAAGGTATTTCTATGGAGAATGCAGAGAAAGTAAAATGCAAATATGGTTGTGCTTCGCGTGCTCAAGTGGAAGGAAATATGCGTGTTCGTATTCCGTCTAATACATCTGAGATAGGACCTTATTGGGTGGTTTCTTTTAACGAATTAGCCGATTTAATAGAGTCTAAATTACAAGAAATATTACAACCCTTCCTTCAAACGATTATGTCCTATGGCGATCGAATTCAAACCATCTATATTACGGGCGGAGGATCTATGATAAAGGGGTTAGATGCTTATTTGCAATCCTTAACCCATCTTGAGGTGATCTATGGTGCACATGATGTATTGCTCCCTCAAAATACGGAGGAAGTCTATTACGAACCTCGTTATTCATCGTTGATAGGAGCGTTGTTATTGGGAGCCTACCATAGAGATACCCATAGGGGTGAGTTGGTAAAGTCCCCTAAACTGGTGGATAAAGTTAAAGATGTTGCAATTAATCTATTTTCGAACGAACAAAAATAATAACTATGAATACGGATGCAGAATTGATTACTATTCCTTTGGATATTCAAGAGGATGCAACCATTAAAGTAATGGGTGTTGGTGGCGGTGGCTGTAATGCGGTCAACTACATGTATAAACAGGGTATACAGGGTGTCACTCTGCTGGTTTGTAATACCGATAAGCAAGCATTGGGTAAATCCTCTGTTCCGGCCAAACTACAACTGGGTCCCGGTTTGGGTGCAGGCGGTCGTCCTGAAAAAGCACAACAATATGCTGAGGAGAGTAGGGAGCGTATCAAGGAGGCTTTAAGCGATGGTACCCAAATGTTATTTATTACGGCAGGAATGGGTGGAGGTACAGGAACGGGTGCTTCTTCTGTGGTGGCATCCGTTGCCAAAGAGATGGAAATACTCACGGTAGGTATTGTCACTATTCCCTTCGCTTTTGAGGGTCCGATTAAACTTAATAAAGCTCGTAAGGGTATTGAGGCTTTAGCCGAGAATGTGGATGCGTTATTGGTCATCAATAACGAAAAACTGAAACAGATCTATCCCGACTTAAATCTTCTTAATGCTTTCCAAAAAGCCGATGATGTGGTCTGCAATGCCGCTCGCTCTATAGCTGAGATTATCACTATCCCGGGTTATATCAACACCGACTTTGCGGATGTGTATAACACCTTGAAGGATGGTAATGTGGCGATTATGAATGTTGGTATGGCAGAGGGGGAAAATCGTATCTCAAGAGCGATTAAGAATGCGTTGGATTCTCCGCTTATCAATAATGATGTACATGGTGCTAAACGTATTTTGTTGCAGTTCTATTGTTCCACCGAACACATCATTCAGATGCAAGAGATAGATCAGATCAACGCCTTCTTGAAAGAGGTGGGAGATGATGTGGAAGTACAATGGGGAGCCTCCTTAGATGAAGATTTAGGAGAAGCCGTTCGCGTAACTATCATTGCTACCGGATACGAAGTCTATGACTATATTGGGGAAGATTATAAACCGTTGACTATCCCAGAACAACCAAAAGAACTGGAAGAACCGGAAGAGCAGGAACAACAAGCAGAACCGGAACAACCGGAAGTAGAGGAAGAGCCGGAAGAGCAAGCAGAACCGGAGGTAGAGGATGAACTGGAAGGTTCAGAAGAACTCCAACTTGAACAAGAGCCGGAAGAGGGGATAATAAATTTTGAGGAAGACATCGAAGAATCGTCATCCTCTGCGGCATCTACCTTGCGTCCTAAATCTCCTTTTAGTTGGATACGACGTCATTAAGCGCGTTGTTGACGCTTATTTTGAATAAAGGGAATCAGTTTCTTGAGTAGAAGAACAACAATTCCTACACCAAACACTACCAGTATGGCCACGCTTAGTTCGTGGCTATATTTGTGTATGAGGTCCATTTGGCCATTTGCCACATAACCAAGAGCCGCTAAGATTGTGTTCCAGATGAAAGCGCCAAGGAAAGTATATAACAAAAACTGTCCAAAATGCATTTTACTCAATCCCGCAGGGATACTGATGAGTTGACGAATGGCGGGAATCAACCTTCCTACAAACGTAGAGACCTTACCATGATCGTTAAAATAGTTTTCGGCTTTTTGAATCTTTTCGCTACTGAGCAAACATAAATGCCCCACTTTACTATCGGCAAACTTATAGATAATAGGACGACCTAACCACATGGCGAGTAGGTAATTGATTATAGCACCAACCATGGCTCCGATGGTTCCGGCTAAAATAATCAATCCAACATTAACCAAATAGATATCACTCACACATAAACTACTGGTTGGGTCAGACGCAACGAACGCTGCGGGAGGAATAACGACTTCACTGGGGAAGGGGATAAAAGAGGACTCAATCGCCATCAATCCCGCAATCGACCCATAACTCATGTGTGCCGAATACCAAGCAATGATTTTATCTAAAATGCTCATAAGAAGATAATCTGTACTAAAATATAAATAGGCAATAAAACAATCAGCGAAAACTTAATCATGTAACCGAAGAACGAGGGCATCTTAACACCACTGGCCTCTGCAATCGATTTGACCATAAAATTAGGACCATTGCCAATATACGTGAGTGACCCAAAGAACACGGCGCCAATACAGATGGCTTCAAGCAGTTTTTCCGGAATACCGGCAATCAGAGTGGTATCTATAGAAGCCATCACTTCAGGACTTAATCCCGTAGCCATTGAGTGGAAGGCTACTGCGGTGGGTGTGTTATCCAAGAAGGCAGAGAGTGCACCTGTGGAATAGTAATATTGCCAGAGGTGAGTTAGACCTAAGTCTGCTGCATGTTGCTTGAGGAAAATCAAAGCAGGTGCCATCGTGATAAAAATACCAATAAACAGGGCTGCCACCTCGATAATAGAATCCCACGAATATTTATTTTCTTCGTATCTCACTTGCTTGGAAGTCGTAACCAAAGACAAAACGGCCATGGCCAAAAGGGCTATCTCGCGTAAGTATTTGACATAGAGAGGAGCATGTTCTTCTCCCATAGCAGGAATGAATCCACTATTGATGAATGCCACGCTGGCAATGATACCAACCAACCACAGGAAATTAAGTCCCCCGGTAATCTTAAGAGGCTGTGCTTCACGAGAATCAGCGGATAAGTTCACCCAATCTTCCTTGCGGTAGTAATATGTATCGACGAGGAAATAAATGAGCAGTAACAGTGCGCCCGTAAACAACCAAGGTCCCCACATGTGTGCAAACCAAGTGAAGGGTGCCCCTCTGAGGAATAGCATAAACAAGGGAGGATCACCAAGGGGAGTTAATAATCCACCGCAGTTTGCAACCAAAGCAATGAAGAAAAGTACCGTGTGCATCTTATGCTCGCGTTGTTGGTTCGTTGTTAACACAGGGCGGATAAGTAACATCGCTGCTCCCGTCGTTCCCATAAGACTGGCTAACACAAAACCAATCGCCAAAAAGAGGGTGTTGATAATCGGTTTGGCTTTGAGATCTCCACCAAAATGGATTCCACCGGTCACCACATAGAGCGAAAGTAGTAAGATAATAAATGGTAGATAGTCAAAGAAGATGGTATCAACCAACGCGATGCCCATCCGTCTCATGAGTAAGAACGCAATCACAGGCAAGCTTAAAACGATAGAGACTAATAATTTGTTTGTGTTCTTTTCCCAAAACTTCTCG
>JAZLHD010000140.1:0-7615 GCA_045616645.1 Paludibacteraceae bacterium | reverse complement strand
TCTCACTTACTGATACAACTCCACTAGTTGACCTATTCTGTAAATCTAATTTTCAAGATGACAAAGACCATTTGGCTCTTAATGAACCGTTATTATTTGATGATTTTTAATTGTTATTTTTTTTAGTAGACACTAGTGAAGTCAAGTATTAAATCAAGGTCGTACAAGTACACCAGCTATAGCGTGTTGTCTCATTGGCTACGCTTTAGAAGCCACTAGTATTCCCTTACTTGTTGTAGGATATTTGCGAATGCATCAAAGTGCTGATATTTATAACACCATTAATTCTTCAAAACAAACGGCTTTATATTGGAGCGTTAACGCAAACGCAAATGGCTTAGGCATTGCGCTTAATTTCTAAAATTTCACAAAAAGAAATAAACCTCTCTTCCATCGCAGCCTCCGGGTTGCGATGGTTGTTTTTGAAAATGCCACTGGCGGAATTGGCGGTTTGGCGGTTTGAATGTAACCAACTAACAATTAGATAATTACAAACCATCTGTTCCGTCAAAACCGCCACTAAAAAACGGCAAAAGACTTTTGCCGAGAAACAACGGGGTCTATAGAACCGAGATTAGAAAATCTCGGTAACGGAGACACTGTTAAAGATTCATTGCGAGATGGTCATAGTTGGTCATGACCAACTTCGTTGCCCGCGAAAAAGTTTGGGTACAGGACGGGCATCCATCGGGCAGGGTATTCAGCATACCCAAGAATAACCCAAGAATATCCCAACAATAAGCCAAGAAGAACCCTATATATAAAGGATTGAGGATTGAAGATTGAAGAAACGAGAAGCGGAAGGGAGCGCCCCGCGGCAAGGGGCACAAGAACGCCCCGACGAGCGGAGAGGGGAGTAGGGGAGTAGGGAAATAAGAAAGTAAAGGTGCGGAATTACCACACCTTTACTCGTTTGTCAGGGGCAACGAACATAGGACTGTCTTCCGTTACGTTCCACGCCTCGTACCAGGCATCAATCTGCGGCAAAGCACCATTCACACGCCAGCGGCCAAGGGAGTGCGGATCCGATTTGGTGCGACGCAGCACTTCCTCATCGCGAATGTTGCCTGCCCACACGTTCGCGTAGGATAAGAAGAACCGCTGTTCGGGAGTGAACTCACTCTCTTCGGAAAGGTTTGCCTTACCACTCTTGATGAGGTTCGTCAGTGCCGTGAAGGCAATCTCCAAACCGCCATGGTCGGCGATATTCTCACCTAACGTGAAAGCTCCGTTGGCATGTACGCCGGGAGCCACTTCGATGGAGTTAAACCACTCTTCCATCACTTTCGTACGTGCCTCAAAAGCAGCACGGTCTTCAGCTGTCCACCAGTTGTTGAGGTTACCCTCTTTATCGAACTGACTGCCTTGGTCATCGAACCCGTGCGTCATCTCGTGACCGATAACCACACCGATAGCACCATAATTGAACGCATCGTCGGCTTCCATATTAAAGAACGGATATTGGAGGATAGCCGCAGGGAAACAGATCTCGTTACTGGTGGGGTTATAGTACGCATTGACCGTTTGTGGGGTCATGTACCATTTGGCTTTATCTACCGGTTTGCCAAGGTGACTGAGGCTATAGTTTTGCTCGAACTTCGCTGCCCGTTGCAGGTTCTGATAGAACGTGAGTTCGGGGTCAATATCGAGTTTGGAGTAGTCTCTCCACTTGTCGGGATAACCGATTTTTATCGTGAAAGCATTGAGTTTCTCTAAGGCTAATGTTTTGGTCTCATCGCTCATCCAGTCTTGTGCCTGAATACGCTCACCAAAGGCAGATTGCAGGTTCTTAACGAGATCCAACATGCGTTTCTTGTTTGCTTCGGGGAAGAACTTCTTCACATACATCTGTCCAACGGCTTCGCCGAGTACTCCATTGACGATACCTACACTGCGCTTCCATAATGGACTGAGTTCTTTCTTGCCACTGAGCACACGACCATAGAAGTCGAAGTTCGTGTTCACAAACTCATCGCTCAGGTAAGCGGCAGCGCCATCGATGATCTGCCAACTAAAGAGTACGCCAAGGTCGTCGGCACTCTCTTCTTCGAGCATCTTACAAGCCTCTTGTAGGTGGCGTACCTGCCCTATACTGATGCTGTCGGGCATACAACCCATTGCCTCAAAATACACTTTCCAATCGATCTGTGGGCAGAGCGTTTGCAGTTCGTCCAAACTCATCTTATTGTAGTTGGCGATAGGGTCACGCAGTTCGACATTGTTCAAGGCTGCGGTAGCCAGACGGGTCTCCAGTCGCAGCACGATCTTAGAGCACGCTTCGCCATCGAGATAACCGCATACACCAAACATCCGAGCGATGTGCTCGCGATAGGCGTTGCGAATCTTTGTGGTGGCTTCGTCGGTATCGAGGTAATACTCTTTTTCGCCAAGGTTAAATCCGGCTTGTGCCTCTTGCATGAGGTTCATAGAGGAATTACCCGGGTCGGCTTCTACGTAGAGGCTCCATAGTCCATACTCCATGGAGGCACCGAGGAGTTTGCTGCGTTCGGTGCGGTCAGAAGCGGCCGCGCGGTAGGCATCTACTTTCTCGTTGAGGTCATTGACGAAAGCGCAGATGTCTTCGTGTTTATTGCGGCGCTCCATGTTCATGGACTGGTTATAGAGTGTGGCAATCTTTTGCTCTATTGAACCGCGTTTATATTCGTTTTCTTTATCGGCAATCTCGGCTACCAGACTCTTGACCTGTTCAAGGTTCTCCAATCCTAACTTATCAAAACTACCGAAACGACTATATTCGTCCGTAAGGGGGTTGAGTTGTTGCCAACCGCCCGTGGCGTATTGGTAGAAATCATTTTGTGGAACAGCGGTGGAGTCTAAGTTCTCGGTGCGAATACCGGAACCCTTAGGTTGATTACATCCCATCATCATAGCAACTGACATAAGTAATAAAAGTCCTTTTTTCATATTAAAAACAATTTTGTAAAATCTCTAAAATCTCATTGTGACGAATCTTCTTGTATCCCGTTACGCCTTCTCCGTAACGAGCGATGATGTTCGCCTCGGTCGAAGCGGCAATAGGTTCTAACATCTCTTCTGTCGCACCTAACTCGCGTAAGGAAGACGGAATACCTAATTCCCGAATGAACTCATCCAAAGCGGCAATACCCTCCATGGCGATAATCTCGTCATAAAGTCCGATGCGTTTGATGGAGTTCTTTCCGTAAACGAGTAGGATGTTTGGACCAAAATGGGCAATTTCTTCATGAAGATGTTGTAATGCCTTCTTACCAAAGTGAATCCGCGTAGGATTGTAAAAACTAAAATCGTATAACATAGTGTGTTTCTTTTTTCTCGTTTCAAAAAATGGTTCTATAATTATAAACTCCGTTTATAGCAAGATCATTCTCTTCTGCACCATCATAGATAACTGCCGAACGAACAATTGCTTGAGGCATTACCTTCTCTAAATATTTGATGGTACTCATGAAATCCGAATGATAGGTTTTCGCAGACTTAATCTCGTATGCTTCAAGGTTAAGTCCGTTTTCTTGAATAATATCCACCTCATTCTGTGATTGATCCCTATAAAAGAAGATATTCGATGTTTTGCCTTGATTATAGCGTTGTTTCAGTTTCTCCACTACTACCATATTCTCAAAGATGGCACCACGTAAAGGATGCTGCTCTAAATCCGCTGCACAAGTAATACCTAATAACCAACATATCAGTCCTGTATCATAGAAATACACTTTAGGTGTTTTGACCAATCGCTTTCCTATATTCTTGTAATAGGGTTGCAGACGGAAAGCGGTATAGGAAGTCTCCAAGATGGCCATCCAGTTGGATATGGTTTGGTTACTTACACCTACGTTCTTGCTTAGGTCTTGTGCATTAAACTCCGTTCCTACACGACCGGCCAATAGGGTTACAAAGCGCCGAAAAGCAGCCACGTTTTGAACATTGATAATTTGCCTTACATCTCGATCTAAATAGGTCTCATAATAACTCTCGTACACATCTTGCGGTCGACGACCATCTCCCCATATTCCGGGATAAAAACCACGAACCAATAACTCGTCCGTAGAGCATGTATTGATAGAGTGTATCTCATGTAACGAGAGAGGAAGTAACCTCCGCACAGCCACCCTTCCGGCTAAGGACTGGGTGATACCTTGCATCATAAGGAAATCACTACTGCCACTAAGCACATAGCGTAAATGTTTGTCTGCGTCCACTCGCACTTGGATATAGGAAAATATTTCCGGAACATGTTGTGCCTCGTCAAGAATCAAACCATTAGGATATTGATCTAAAAAACTATCAATATCTTGCAAGACTTTGTCCCGTGTAGGAATGTGCTCTAAATTCACATACGCATAGTTTGGGAAGGCCATTTTACATAGCGTTGTTTTACCTGATTGGCGCGGTCCTGTAACCGAAATGACTTGCCAATGCTCGCTTAAACGTAAAAGTTCGTCTTGTAATTCTCTCGTAACCATAGACTTGTAAATTTTCTGACAGATTTCAAATCCATTTTGAAATTCGGCTGCAAAGGTAATACTTTTTTTTGATATGTGCAAATATTTTGCACTTTTTTACAAAAAATCAATGTGTTTTCCCTGTCAATCCCACGCTTAGCCTATTATGCTACGGTATTGCTACGGTAATGCTACGTTATGCTACGGGGGTTGATTCGATGAAGACACTGTTTTATACGGTGTTAGGCTGACTTGTTTATTAAAAAGGTTGACTATATTCCTAAAAAAGTTGACTATTGTGAGGGACGCAGGGACGATAGGGACGATATTTTCTAATATACACACCCATGCGCGTGGGGGTATATAAAAGTATCGTCCCTGCGTCCCTGCACCATCTACACCATCTACACCGCAGGAGGCTATGTTTTATGGCGATCCTGTGACACTACAAAAGTATAGAGAAATGGTCATGACCATATTCTATTTCGCTCGCGGACGCTCGCGACGCAGGACGAGCACGTTCCTTACACCCTCCTAGACGAACGAGGAAATCAGGCGGTAATCACGCGGTAATCACGCGGAACCGGACTTATCATGGACATAGATGGTAGCTAAGCAAAAACAGACTAAAAACCGACCTGTTACCGAGTGGATGTTGAGTGCCGGAGGCAGGTTGATAGGAGGGGGGGACTTGGTGTAGGTGGTGCGGGTGGTGCTAGCACCTACTAAACATGTGTCGCGCGGGTGAGAGTTTGAAAACTACTTGCACCGCTAGCACCATATACACTGCGTGTCAATAAATTTAGGACGATGTTTGATTTTTTAGGAAAAGTCACTCATACACAACCATCGCAACCCCGAGAGGCTGCGATTGAGACGACTTCTCTTTTACTTACCACTCTGCTCCTTGAATACCATTATCAGTCAAAACATCTATTTGTAAACTATCTTTTAATTCTTGAATTACAGTATCAAAATCATTTTTTGATTGTACCGAAATTACAAATGGTCCTTTTCGAGAAGATTTGTCGATGATATCTCCCACAATATCGCCTATATTAAAATTGCTAATATTATAATTTATAACACCATTTATCAAACATAAGTTCTTTTTCCAGCGGATATCTGTTATCGTTCCTTTTGGTAATAAGAAACACACATATCCTGCTAGGTAATTTTTGCTATTTATTGGAAAAGGCGCTTTTAATAGTCCTAGAGTATCTTTCACTAACAATTTTTCAACATCAATTCCACAAACAGCAGGTACAATATCCGATGAAGTAAACACTCCTCCACCTCTTGCAGCAACTTCAACTAAATAAATATCACCCGTACCATCCTCTATAAGATACTCACCATGAGTCATACCAAAATTAAGTCCGAAACCAGAAACCAACTTTTTGTGAATAATTAAAAGTTTAACCAAAGTTTCGTCAACCACATTTTGAGCATTGCAAAATAGTGTTGACTTTGGAATAAAGCAGTCTTCTTTGTCAAAATATTCTCTCTCTCCAACGCATAAATTAGTTGTTTCGTAATTATGTGTATATGCCTCAATCACATACTCATGCCCATATATATATTGTTCAAAAATTAAACTTGCTGATTGAGAATATTGAATGGAGCTTACAAAAAATCTTTTAACATCTGCAAATGATTTAACCAAATGAATTCCATTACTAGCTGAGCCATCAATCGGCTTCATAATTAAAGGATAATGCAAGTTACTCGCAGAAAACTTTTCTTTAAACTCATCAATATTACTCGCCGTAAAGCAATTGGGAACATTAACGCCAATGTTATAAGCCGATTTACGCATTAAATATTTATTTGTGAATTTGAGTGATGTGTTGTAGGTTATACCTCGCAAATTCATTTTCTCAGCTACATATGCAGCTGTAGGAACACTTTGGTCAAGTTGATCTGTCGCAATAGCTACAATATGAGACTCTATTGCCTTTTGTAGAATTATTTCTTTATCACGTACATCGGCATAAAAGGCTTCGTCACAAATATCAAAACCAGGATATTTACCAGCAGGGGAAACTACAATTACGTAACAAGAATAATGGTGATATAGATTTATCAACTTAACTTGACCAACACCAGCCCCAAGAACCATAACTTTTTTTGTGTCATTCATAATAAAACCTATTGTTTCACTATACAAGACTAAAATTATCTAACATTATGTTTATTTCTTCCGGAGTATTAAACATCATTACATCAATAATGCTTAATCCTATTTCAAAAGGCTCGTAACACTGTTTTTATTCTGTTAGATGCATCTTTTGGAATGCAATCTTAACATGAGCATCCTCATATTTCTGCCTATTAAAGAACTCTGTTCCACCAATTGGATTTAAGTAGTTATCACAACCTAAAGCCTTACAAATATTCAATGCCCATTCATCTGGAGCTTTGACGGGTTCAATCTCTAAATTCATTTCTGAGAAGATGGGGAATTCTCGATGAATGCTCAAATGCTCACAAGTTACTTGTAATGCTTTTTTATTAAGATGCGTAATATCTTCATATTCTTCGGCAAAAATCTCGTTCAATAACTTGATAACTTGGAAGTAGTGAGGAGCCTTCTTTTTATAATGTTGCAGTTGAGCTAATATCTTATGTTTCCAAGGTTCTGCATTATTGATGCGCACATCTTTAATTAATGTGTCACGTCCATTCTCCTTTATTAACGGAACTTGAATATACTGCCACCCTCCATTTTGTTTAAGAGTACGATTCCGCTCAATCCATCCATGGCGAATAAATTGCACAGGATCAAAAAGAATAAACTCATCCGTATGCTTTATTAGGCTATAATAGCCAATATACGGCATAAAATAGGGCTGCATAATTGCTAATTTCATAATATCATCATTTTTATCATTACACAAAAAGCACGTAGGCAGGCGCTTACGTGCTTCGTTTTTCATTGATAAATACAAAAATAAAAAAAACGCGGATTTCTGCTTTGCTCATCCGCTGTTGAGGTCGTAGGAAAAACCTTGAGTCCGAATAAGCTTTAGAAATCCACGCCGTGTATATTGACCTATGCAGAAACGCATAGGTGTACAATACACCCATGGACATCTACCACTTACTTGTTGTCTAGACTCTCTTGAAATTTCCTACGTTTCAACAGTCGATAACAAGCGTTAGTAAACGCCGTT
>JAZLHD010000139.1:0-21482 GCA_045616645.1 Paludibacteraceae bacterium | reverse complement strand
GGACTGATGAAACTGACGAACCTCGCTCAAGGAGAAACCCAACTCAATGTCTTCACTCCTGCCGGACAACTGATCCGTACAGAGAAAGTAATGAACGAGACCGAGCATGAACTGCGTGCAGAAGGCGTATGTGGCTTCTACTTGTTGCAAGTCAACAATGACGGTCAGAAATATGTATTCAAATATGTTGTAACCCAATAATGATAAGCAAGATGAAAAAGGTATTTATAACTGTATGTCTGCTCGCTCTATCAACATGGGCTATGGCAGATAACGAAGACTTATTGTATAAGGCTTATTTGGACTCTATCAAACGCGCTAATCAACCGAAAGTGGAGCAAATAGTTCCTGCGACTCCGGCACAAAAGCCCTCTACCGCTTCTATGACCCAAGCGCAACAAGATTCGGTTGCTGCTCGGCGTGCAGCTATGGCGGCAGAGCAAGCTCGTGTTGATTCGATAGATCAATTGCGGAAGGCTCGTATCGCCGCGGCACAAGCTTATTCGGATTCGCTTGAAGCTGCGGAGCGTAATAAACTCTACGCGAGTGCGAATAGTGATAGTGCCGCTGCGGACTCTACGCGCGAATTAGACCGCTTCACGATTGGCGTTCGTGCCGGTGCGGCATCAATGCTACAAGAGTTTGTAAACGAAGACGCCAAGAGTAAGTTCGGCTTTGATGTACTCCTCGACCTTCAGTATGCCCATTATTGGCAGACGAAGAAAGAGCATAAGTTAGGTTTACTCACGGGCGTTAGCTTCGGTATGGCACAAGGTGGACTTGCTGCACCCAAGGCGACCGACCAATACACCGTGACCGACCCTGATGGCATGAAGGCGGATTATACCGTTACTGCGGATAATATCAAAGAGACTGACAGACAACTCCAATTAGAAGTGCCGCTGATGTTCTCGTTGATATCGAAACAGGGTGTGTTCTTCAATGTCGGTCCGCGCTTCTTCTTACCCGTCTATACACCTTACAAGGCGACGTTGGAGAATCCCAATATCGATGCTTATTTCGAGCAGACGGATGTACACGTTACCAACGAGGTGATTACGGGTCTGATGAAGGACAATCAAGTAACGGGAAAGGGTAAGACGAACAATAACCTCAAACTGAATATCACCCTTGGAGCCGAACTTGGATACGAGTGGCAACTGAAGAACGGACACTCGCTCGGTTTGGGCGCTTACGCGAACTATGGTTTATACAGTATGTTCAAACAAGATGCCCAGAACATGAAGAGTCTGGTAACCGTTACACCAGCTATACCATCCACCGTAACCACGAACTCCGCAACGGAAGCGTGGACACAGAAGATGGGTTTTGTCGATGTGGGTGTTAAACTGGCTTACCACTTCAACTGGTGGAAGACCAAGAAGAAATAAAAAAAGTACCGATGTGGGATCATCGGTACAATAGCAATACTAATTTGCGCACTGCCCATCCGTGAGGACCGGCAGTGTTTTTTTGCAAAAGTATTACGGTAGTTGCATAACGTTGTACGTGAGTGATTTGCCGCGGAAGTTAATCGTGAATTGAGCCGTACGCACATCACCCGTCATATTCTCGTCCATGGAGAATGTCCACGTCGAATAATCACCCATCGGATCAACCTCTACACTCATCTTCAGTTCGGGCGAAGCCGACCAACTCCAACCATTCGCATTCTCCTCGTACTTACAGTTGGCATAGATGGTGCGTGTAGGACAGTTGCCTAACTCCATAGTTGCTCCCGAAGCGGGAATAATAACGTCTAACAGTTCGCCTTCCTTCTGGTACAAAGCCGGGAACATCGCGTGAACCGATACGGCAAGGCAATATCCACCCGGGTAAGTCTCTTCGCCATCCTTCATATAGAAGCCCCAACGGTTATTCTTACCTTTGGAGCTAAAGACGTAGAAATTGCAACGTCCCATGTCACTGAGCTCCATCATAAACGGACCATCAATGATAAGCGGTTCGTCAAAGTGTACGTTCAACGCACCACGAGAAGGCTTAACGTCGTTAAGGGGTGTGAAGTCCGCCTTAGTAAGTGTTCCCTGCCAAAGGACTTGGGTTCTGTCGGCTTTATTCTTACTTCTGCCCCCTACACTATCGGCTTTGTAGATCGTTACTACCACATGCGACTTCTTAAGAGGGAACATGTCATCCACGTTCTCGCCGGAAGGGCGGTAACTGTAACTGATAGGGATGCTGATACCGTCAATGTACATCACGGAGATGTTATTAAAATATGCACCCATTACGTCGCGATTGATGGTATAGTAATTGTCGCCATAGGCTTCCTTATATCCGCTGGCTTGAGTCACTAAGTCTGTCCAGAAACGAGCCGGCGTCAAGTACCGCATCACCGAGTCGCCCACATAGAAGAACAGGTTATTGTTAAACTCCGGACTATTGGAACCGTATTGGTACGGCACCTTACCCTCTTGCACCAATTGGGGCATAGAGTATTTCTTCTTCATCGGGACATTTGGGTAGGTATACGTCTGTTGGTTGGGGCGTTGCAGTCGTCCGTTAGACCACCAAGCACCTGCACCCGTAGTGGAGAAGAACCGATGCGAGCCCACTACCAGATGAGGCATATAAATCTCCGGCGTCGCCGGACCGCTGTTTTCGGTCATACCAACAGCAAAAGCGCCCTTGGGCAGATTATAATACGAGGAGGACTCTTGTGCTCCCGCACTGCCACAAAGCAGCGCGGTACACAGAATAGCTAATATTCGATAGTTTTTCATAATTGTTTAACGTGTTTAGCAAGTTTAGAGGGTTGCACCTAAGATTGAGAACTGTTTGCCGTCACGAACGATAACGAGTTGACCATTAACAATGGTCTTGATGACCTTTCTGTCCGCCTCTTGCTTGGTTTGCGGCAAAGCCGAAGAAGAAATGACAGTCACTTCGCAAGTGGCTGTGAGTTCCGGATTGGCTTTACTGGTAGCCGTTATGATAGCCGTACCTGCTTGAATAGTGGTTATCAATCCCGTCTCCTTATTTATCATAGCAATGCTCTCATCACTGGATTTCCACGTAAAGACATCTTGATCCGATGTTGCAGGAACAAGAATAGGCGTTAGCGTTGTTTGCTTAGCCTCTTCAAGAATGATGGAGGACTCCGCCAACGTGAAGGATTTGAGCATCGGTGCTTGAACGATCTTGTAGGTTAAGTTCTGACCACGGAAAGTAATACTAAACTCCTCATAGCGGATATCTTCCGTTTTATTGGTATCCATCGAGAATCGCCAGTTGGTATAATCACCACTTGCACCGAGACCAAAATCCATTGACAATCCTTCGGACGCGTAAATCTCCCAATCATTCGAATTCGGGTCATATAGCACGTTCGAATAGATGGCGCGATAAGGACGGTTCTTCTTTTCAGCCGAAGCGCCGGTCGATTTCATGATAACGGTCAGCGAGTCGCCTACGGCTTGGGTCAATGCGGGGAACATCGCATGAACGGAAGCAGCCATACAATACGAACCCGGATAAGTCTCCACACCATCTTCATTAACATAATAGCCCCACCTGTTACGGCCATTGCTCTTATCACTGAAGACATAGAACTGGCATCCACTGTGTTTCATATCGCTCAACTCCACAACGAAAGGACCTTCAATGATGAGGGGTTTGTCAAATGTGACATTCAAAGCACCACGATAACGGACACCCTCCTTAAAGGGCGTAAAGTCTTTTTTGGTAAGGGTGCCTGTCCAAAGCACTTCCGAGCGATTGGCTTTGTTTTTCTCCTTACCGCCAATACTATCAGCCTTATAGATGTTTACGATTACGTGTGCTCCTTCCGGAAACAAGTCGTCTTCCGTTTTCGTCTTTACGGCATCAGTTGAACCGGCACTAATAGGAATACTGATTCCGTCAACATACATGATGTTGATATTGTTGAAATAGTCGCCCATCGTGTCGTTTGTGATCGTTTTGTAGTTCGAGCCATAGCCTTCTACATAGCCATTGGACTCTGCCTCCAAGTCCGTCCACAATCTTGCTGGAGTCATATAGCGCATCATAGAATCGCCAATATGGAAGAGCAACGTGGAATCAAAGTCCTCCGTATTCGTTGAACCATATTGGAAACTCATTTTTCCTTCTTTAGCTACATGAGGCGTGTGATACGTTTTCTTCATTTTGCTGGAGAAAGAGTACGTCTTTTTCGGCTTGGACAAATCGCCGCCCGACTGCCAAACAACGGAATCGGAAGAGTTAAAAACGTGAGAGCCATTTGGGATGTGTGGCAAGAAGAACGTAGCCTCAGCGGTATCGCTATTGGCTGTCATTCCCGCAGCAAAGCCCCCCTTAGGGAAGGTGTAATACACAGAAGTTGCAAAAGCACTACTGCCGCAGAACAAAGCGGCAAAAAGAACGATAAAAGAAAAATGTTTTTTCATGGTGTAAAAGATTTTATTGATTAATTCCCAAAATGTTATATTGTTTTCCATTGCAGATAATCACCATTTGTCCGTCAACGATGCGCTTTTGTGCGCGTGCTCCACGAGCCTCGTTCACAGATGGTAAAGCGTCCTCAGTGATAGGCGGTTGGGTGATGCGGTATGTCAATGTCTTTCCTCGGAAAGTAAATGAGTACGTACCCGTGATGGTAGAATCCGTCGTATTAGCAGGCATAGAGAAATACCACTTGGTATAATCCTCCCAAGACGCGCAGATCGATGTTTCAATATCCAGCCCTTCCGATTTCTCCATTCTCCAATCATTGCCTTCCAACGAATAGGGCAAGTTAGCATAGACCGTACGAATAGGACGATTATCCAAATCCCAATTAGCACCGATAGCGGGCATCTCAATGTCTAACGATTCGTCTTCATCTTGACACAAAGCAGGGAACATCGCGTGAACCGATACCGCAAGGCAGTGCGAGTCAGGATAGGTCTCCACGCCGTTATTGACATAATACCCCCACTCATTGCTAGCGTTGCTCTTGTCGCCAAACACATAGAAATGGCAACCGCTGGTTTTCATGTTACTGAGTTCCACCACAAACGCACCATCAATAGAGATCGGTTCGGCGAAAGTCACATTCAGCGCCCCACGATAACGCACGTTGTCCTTAAACGGTGTAAAGTTATCTACCGTCAGCGTGCCCGTCCATAACGCATTCGACTTATCGGCTTTATTGTTAGCTCCGCCGCCAATAGAGGTCGCCTTGTAAATGTTTACAACCGCCTGAGCACCCTCTCCAAACAAATCCGCTTCGGTCTTCGTCTTTACTGCTTCGCTTTCACCGGCACTGATAGGAATACTGATTCCGTCAATGTATAGGACAGTGATATTATTGAAATAAACACCCATCACGTCGCTGGATTCAGTATTATAGTTCGTTTCGTAGCCCTCTTTATAGCCCAACGTTTCGGTAACAAAATCAGTCCACAACTTAGCGGGCGTCAAGTAATGCATCGCCGAATCGCCTACATAGAAAAATAAATTAGAGTCAAACACTTCGCTCCGCGCACCGTATTGATATTTCCTCTTCCCTTCTTGCACCAGTTGGGGCATCGAGTAAGACTTATTCATAGGCGCATTGGAGTAGGAATAGGTCTCTTGGTTCTCTTTTTGCAGTTTACTTTTGGAATACCAATCACCTTTTCCTGTCGTAGAGGAGAATTTGTGTGTACCATTGTAAATATGCGGAATATAAATTGCCCCCGCAGCGGTATCACCGGTTTCGGTCATGCCGGCAGCAAAAGCACCTTTAGGAAATTCATAAAAAGAAGACTCTTCTGCTTGAGCAAACCCACAACAAAATAAGACATTACATAGAATAAATAACGATAGGTGTGTTTTCATGATTATCAAATTTTCTGCAAAGATACATTTTTTTTCTGAGATATGCAAATTTTGGTGCGAATATTTTTGATTTTTCTTGCATATATCAAAAAAAGTCTTACCTTTACAGCCGAAGAATGAAGGACTCAGCACACCCAAGAATAAGCCAAGAATAACCCAGCAATAAGCCAACAATAACCCGAGACAGAAAGTAGTGAGAGTCCCTAAAATGACACATAAATCGTGCAAATAGCAGAAAAAAGCATTTTTTTTTACAAAATATTTGCACATATCAAAAAAAAGCAGTACCTTTGCAGCCGATTTCCGAAAAATGGGAAATTTAAGGTCCATTAGCTCAACTGAATAGAGTACCACACTACGGATGTGGGGGTTGCAGGTTTGAATCCTGCATGGATCACGAAGACACACACAAAAAAAGCAACGCCGGAGCGTTGCTTTTTTCTTTTTTGTAGGAATCCTACATGGATCACATCCCTTTCTTAGCTTTCTCGGCAATAGCCTTGAATGCTTTAGGTTCGTTCATTGCGAGGTCAGCAAGAACCTTACGGTTGATTTCGATACCTGCTTTCTTCAATGCACCCATGAGTTGGCTGTAGCTAACGCCTTCGAGGCGAGCAGCCGCATTGATACGTTGAATCCACAGAGCGCGGAAAGTACGTTTTTTGTTCTTACGATCGCGATAAGCGTAAAGGAGACCTTTCTCCCATGTGTTCTTGGCGACAGTCCAAACGTTGGCACGGCCACCAAAGTTACCTCTCGTGAGGCTCATAATCTTCTTGCGGCGTGCGCGAGAAGCGACATGATTTACTGATCTTGGCATAGTTCTGTAAAATTTTGGTGGTTAATACTTAGCGGAGCAAGAGCATTTCTCTCAAACTACGCATGTTCGTTTGGTCAACCAATGCGAAGTGGTCCAAGTTGCGTTTCTGCTTCTTGGTCTTCTTCGTCAAGATGTGACTGTGGTAAGCGTGTTTACGCTTTACCTTACCGGTTCCGGTAAGAGTGAATCTTTTTTTAGCACCGGAATTAGTTTTTACCTTTGGCATTTTGTTATTAATTTAAATTGTTTATAAATATGTAAGTCGTAGGCAGCCATCGGTGGCCTATCGACTATGGGTTCACGATGCACGATTATTTTTTGGGCGCAATCATCACAATCATCCGCTTGCCTTCCAGTTGCGGAACGGCTTCGGGCTTACCCACATCCTCCAAGTCGTTAGCAAAACGCGCGAGCAGCAGTTCGCCTTGCTCTTTGAAGATGATGGAACGACCGCGGAAGAACACATATGCCTTCACTTTGTTACCGTCTTTCAAGAACTCCTGAGCATGTTTGAGCTTAAAATTGTAATCATGCTCATCGGTTTGCGGTCCGAAACGAATTTCTTTGACCACAATCTTCGCGGAGTTTTGCTTAATCTCCTTCTCTTTGCGTTTTTTCTGGTACAAGAACTTCTGGTAATCCAGGATGCGGCATACTGGGGGAGCGGCATTAGGGGAAACCTCTACGAGGTCCAGATTCAAGTCATCGGCAATGCGCATTGCCTCGCGATAACTATAAATACCTTGCTCTACATTGTCGCCTACTAAGCGAACTTCGTTCACACCGCGAATCTTGTCGTTGATGCGATTCGGCATCTCTTTTTCTACTCGGCCACGCTGGGGACGAGGAGAGTGGTTGGGGACGTTTAACGCCATATACAATAATGCATTTTTAATAAAAAGCGTGCAAAGGTACAACATTTTTTTGATACTACCAAATTTTTTCGAAAAAAAGTGATATTTTTTTAATAATGTTTGCGTATATGCGAGAAATTTTGTATCTTTGCACCCAAATTTGAGTAATATGAAGCAAATTAGTCTATTTTCGTCCGTATTGCTGCTTGCGAGCATGCTGTTAATCAGTTGTCAAGAGAGTTCGAATATCCCTAGTCCGGGGGACAATAGTTTCAACCTGACTTCGGAGCCGGCTCCCATCGTGGATGCTATCGACGTAAGTATTGATAGTGCGCTTAAGATTATTGATGCCTTGACAAATGGAGAAACAACGACACAAAAATACCGGGTTAGAGGCATCATTAGCAAGAATCTCACTTCTCCCAGTGACGTGCCGGGCAAATATACGGACATCAACATCATCATCAAAGATGGTAGTACAACGAGTGAACTAACTTGTTATTACACGAAGAATCTAAAAAACAAGAACTTCACCTCCATGTACAAAGTACCTTTAGTAGAATCCGAACTGACCCTTGTCGGTCCTCTGCAGAAATATGTTGACAAGAGCGGCAACGTAAAACCTGAGATGGTCAACGGTTTCATTGAGAGTTATCAAAAAAGCATCTTTACCTTAAGTATCGACAGTCTTCCCGATTGTCCTCCTCTTAAAGCAGACCAAATAACTGTTAAGCAAGCCGATAGTATCGGTAAAGTTTTAGGACCGGGCAACACGAGTAAAGAGACGTATAAGATTGTGGGTATCGTTTACACCATTGGCGAGGCTCCCAGTTCGTATAAGAACGCGACATTCACCATTGCGGACAAGGCTTCGGGATCTACTTTCTATTGCTATCGCGTAAAAGTAAAAGGCACTTCTGCTGTCTTCTCAAGCCCCGACATGTTGGCAGTTGGTGATACGGTATTTATCGAATCAAATATTACCAACTATAAAGGGACTATTGAAACCAAAAGTAACGATGGTTACAATAGTTACATCTATTGGTCGAGCAATAAGAACTTAGGTTATCCTCCTTACGCTGAAGAAGCGCAATAAGTTTGACATATAAAAACAATTTAAATTTATACATTTATGGCAACATTACAAAAAATTCGTAATCATGGCGTATTCCTCCTCGTGATTGTAGGAGCTGCCATGCTGGCATTTATCCTGGGTGACTTCCTTAACTCAGGTAGTAGTTTCTTTAACCGTAGCCGCGAGAACATTGGCGTTATCGCAGGACACGAAGTGCATTACACCGAGTACGAGGCAGCCAAGGAGCAATTGACCGAGGTAGCTAAGATGCAAGGTCAGAACGTCAACGACGAGGCTTTCCAGAGTCAGATTCGTAACCAAGTATGGCAGACCCTGCTGATGGAATATGCCCTTGGAGACCAAGCAGAAGAGATTGGTATGGCAGTTACCGCTGACGAACTCAGTGAACTCTGCATCGGTGCTAATCCTCACCGTATCATTCGTAATATCTTTGCGGATGCGAACGGGAACTTAGACCGCGCACAACTCGTTCGTTTCCTCAACCAGATGAACCAGGAAGTAGAGGACCCTGAACAAGCCGCAGCTATCAAGAGTTATAAGAACTATTGGATGTACTGGGAGAAAGCAGTACGTCTGACTCAACTGCAAGACAAATACACCACCCTCGTTCAAAACCTCGTGGTTGCCAACAGCCTCGATGCTAAATATGCTTTTGAGGGCAGTCAAGTAGATGTAACCGCTAACTATGTGATGCAACCTTACTACACCGTAGCTGATTCCCTCATCACCGTTAGCAACGCAGATCTCAAGAAACTTTACAAACAACACAAAGCCACCTACAAACAGACGCCCAACCGCGCCATCTCTTATGTTGCTTTCGACATCCGTCCTTCCCAAACAGACTATGAGGCTACGCGCACCTTCATGGAGTCGCTTATCGACGAGTTTAAGACCAGTGACGATATCGCTATGGTTGTTAACCCGAACTCCGATGTTATGTTTGACGGTCGCGACTACAGCGAGGACAATGTACCTGCACAATACAAAGACTTTGCTTTCGCCAAGGGAGCTAAAGCCGGTCAAGTAACCGAACTGCGTTTTGCAGACGACACCTATTCTATCGCCCGTATCATCAAAGCCGGTTATTCTAAACCCGATAGCGTATTCCTTAAGTTCGTGGCAACCGAGGAAGGTCAAGAAGACCAAGAACTGGGTTGGTACACCGCAGACAAACTCAACAAGGAGATTGCTACCCCCGCTTTCAACACGAAGAAAGGTCAACGTTTCACTGTAGCTGTAGGTATGGGTTCGCAAACCTTCGAAGTGATGGAGGTAAGCAAGGCTACCCCGAAAGTACAACTGGCTATTCTTGAGCGTAAGGTTTCTCCGTCGTCCAAGACGTATTCCATCCTCTACAACGAGGCCAAGCAGTTTGTAGTGAACAACAACACCGAAGAGGCTTTCATCGCTGCCGCAGCAGAAGCCAGCAAGACCGTTGTTCCGCAATATAACCTCACCAAGAACACCGAGAACGTAGGTTCGCTGACCTCCAGCCGTCCTATCGTTCGTTGGGCTTTCGAGGCTAAGGAAGGTCAAGTGAGTGACGTGTTCGAGTGTGGTAACCAATTCGTAGTAGCTACCTTAACGGAAGTCAACGATGGTGACTATCGTTCCTTCGAGGACGTGAAAGCTGAACTGACCTTAGAGGCAATGAACAATAAGAAAGCTGATATCATCATCAAGAACTTAAAAGATGTGACTTCCTTAGAGCAGGCTGCCGAGATCACCGGCACGGCCATCCGTACTGCTGACCACATCACCTTCAACTCTTCCCGTTTTGGTAATGCTTCCGAACCTGCTGTCATCGGTACAGCACTGGCAATGGAAGACAACACCCTCTCCGCTCCCATCAAAGGAAATATGGGCGTATATGTCATCAAGACCGGAACGAAGGTCGTAGCCAATGGCGAGATCAACGTTGAGCAAGAGAAAGCGAACTTGATGCAGCGCAATGCTTATATGCTGCCTTACCAAGCCATCTCGCTCGTACAAAACGAGACCAAGGTAACCGATAACCGTGCAAACTTCTATTAATAACAATAGCAATAACAAACTGGGGACCCCGTGGTTGTGGGTCCCCACTTTGTATCTAGCAGAAGGTATTCCCTTCTTTATTGTTACGTTCATTAGCGTAACCTTATTCAAACAGCTCGGAATGCCCAATGCTCCCTTGGCTTTGTTCACGTCCCTCATCTCCTTCCCGTGGATCATCAAACCGCTGTGGAGTCCGTTCGTGGATATAATCAAAACCAAACGCTGGTGGATCATCCTTATGCAGAGTGTGATGGTCATCACTATCTTCCTCATCGCTATCCTCGCTCCTAGAGGATATTTTGCTATCGGGCTTATCCTATTTACCATCACGGCTTTCGCCTCCGCCACACACGACATCGCTGCCGACGGGTTTTATATGATTGCTCTAACCGACAAACAGCAATCCGCTTTTGTAGGTATCCGATCTGTCTTCTATAAACTGGCAAGTATCTACTGCCAAGCGTTCCTACTCATTCTGGTGGGTTGGTTAGAGAGGTCCCATTCCGTGGCTTCCGCTTGGACGTTTACCCTATTGAGCGTCTCCTTTCTTATCGCACTCATTGTGCTATGGCATAGTTTCGCTTTGCCTCGCACGGAGCAGATGCCTGAACGGCGCAGCGCAGCTATTATTTGGAAAGAGATAGGACTCACTTTTGTGGAGTTCTTCCGCAAACCCGGAATTGCACTTGCCCTCACTTTTATGCTGCTCTATCGCCTTCCCGAAGCCTTACTGCTCAAACTCTGTACTCCGTTCTTCTTGGACCCCGTCGAACAAGGCGGACTGGGACTGACGGCAGATGAGATCGGTCTCTGCTATGGAGGTATAGGAGTAGGAATGATGTTACTTGGCGGCGTATTAGGCGGACTGGCAGGCAGTAAATGGGGACTGAAACGGGTGCTGATTTGGATGTGCCTTTTCCTTACGCTCCCGTGCGTGGTGTATTGTTATATGGCCATGGTACAACCCACAAACCTCTGGCTCATCACCGCTTGCATCGGTTTCGAGCAGTTCGGCTATGGCATCGGCTATACCGCATGCATGCTGTATATGATCCAGTTTGCGAAGGGAGAGCATAAGACCGCCCATTTCTCTATTTGTACCGCTATCATGTACCTCGGGCTCATGCTTCCGGGACTGGTGGCAGGTTACTTGCAAGAGGCTTTGGGCTATACGAACTTCTTCTGGCTCGTTATGGTCTGCTGCATCCCCAGTATCCTTGCCACCTATCTCGTCTATCGCAAAAGCGAATAATCTTCAATAGTCAATCTTCAATCACACATTAATATATAATACGCGCACACGCGCACACGTAGAATTATGAAAAAACATCTCCCCAACATCATCACTTGCTGCAATCTAATTTGCGGAGCAGTAGCCGCTTTCTTAGCCACCCAAGGGGTGCTTGCTTATGCTTTCCTCTTTATCTTAGCAGGAGCCTTCTTCGATTTCTTTGACGGTATGACCGCCCGTAAACTCGGTGTATCCGGTCCGTTAGGAGTACAATTGGATTCGCTGGCGGACGATATTACCTTCGGTTTAGCTCCCGCCATGATGGTGTTCGGTTATCTACGCCCCATCATCGGTTGGTGGGCGGGTATAGCCTTACTGATGGCAGCTTTTGCAGCCCTTCGATTGGCTAAATTTAATATTGACGAGCGGCAACACACATCCTTCATCGGACTTGCCACTCCGGCGAATGCTATCTTCTGGGGAGGTATATGTTCGATGCCTTATGCCTTCACCGCAGCCCCTTGGGTTCCATGGGTACTAATCGGGCTCACAATAATAAGTGACTACCTGATGATCAGCGAGATACCGTTCTTCTCCTTGAAGTTCCAATCCTTCTCGTGGAAAGAAAATAAGTTCCGTTACCTCTTCCTCATCGGTTGCCTTGTGATTATCGGTTTTGCCGTAGGCGAAGCGATTGCTTACAAGCGTCCTCTTTTCGTGCTTTTCTCGGGAACAGGATGTGTTCTTTGGTACGTTATCATTAACCTTATTGTCAATCAGTTATGCAAAAGAAAATAATCTCTCTACTTACCATTTTAACCCTCACCTTCCCCTTCGGGGGGAAGGATGGGTTAGGGGCTTACATACAAGCAGAGTCCCTTCCCGATGGTTATTACAATAGTGCCCAAGGTAAGACCGACGCTGAACTGAAAACAGCCCTTAGTCTTATCATTCGCGGAGGACAACGCTACGATTATGGCTCTCAAGGAGAGGATTACCACACGCAACCTAAAGTGGATCCTTTCACCGGTGACACTCTTTGGAAAAAAGGAGACCCGCGTTATGGTACATGGACAGCATTTGTGCAAACCGACCTTCGTTCGGACGGAACGGTTTGGGATATGTATTCCAACACAAAACGTTATTTTCCCATCTTAGGAGGTAGTGCAGCCGGAATGGATATAGAACATAGTTTTCCTAAGTCTTGGTGGGGTGGGCAGGATAGTTTAATCGCTGCCACCGACCTTTATCTCTTGGCTCCCGCTGACCGTGTAGCAAATAATAACAAATCCAATTACCCCCCGGGAAACTTAGTTGATTCAAGTAAGGTAAACAACGGCATGTTTTTTATGGGCAAAGACACCACTTGGAACGACTATGCTTTCACTGTTTTGGATGAATATAAAGGCGATTTTGCTCGCGCCTATTTCTATGTAGCAACGGCCTACGAATACTACCAATGGACTGCCTATCCTCAGTATATTAACAAAGACTCCTACCAAGGATTTGTTCCCTATCTACGAGATATCCTACTTGATTGGCACCGCCTTGATCCTGTTAGCAAAAAAGAGATTGATCGTATCAATGCTATTTCCTCTATCCAACACAATCGCAATCCGTTCATTGACTATCCGGAGTTAGTGGAATATATCTGGGGAAACAAACAAGGGCACGCAGTCGATTTCACAACCCTAACCCTCACCTCCTCCACTTTCTACGAAGTACCTATCAGTTCGGCTAATCCTGAAGCGTTTACCCCTTATAACGTTTCCCAAAGAGAATTCACAGCTCGATGGTCAGATACGGGATCAGAGAGTTATAGTTTAGATGTCTATACCCTCGAAAAAACCGGTCATAACGATACGATTATCAACATGCCCGGTTTCAAGAGTAAAATCATCAATGCCGACCCCCACCTACAATGGTGCAATGCCGATGGTTCTACTTCCACCTTTGGGAATATGGATGGTTCATACGCCACGTGCATGAGCACTACCAGTGCTCTCAAACAACTGCGAATCATAGACTTAACCCCTGTTCCTGCACAAACATTCCTTGATGTTAAGTGCTGCGTCTTTAAGGGAGATCAGACTGCCGATTTAGTTATCAAAAACGAAAAGGATGAAATACTCTATACGCAACCCTTAACGCTGGATGAACAAGTCTATACGTTTGCCATCCCTGAGGGTACAACCGCTCTTTCTCTTTGGCAAAAAGAAATCGGGAAAAAGAGTTCGGGATACCACCGCATCTCCTTACAAAAAGTGTTCCTTTACACAGGCGATGAGAAGATGGTACACACCTCGATAACAGAATATCCTCTATCAGTAGAAGATGTTAACTACGTGGTACACGTTCCCGAAGGCACTCCTACCCGCCTCTATTACGATGTCACACCAGTCGGATTACGCACCTCTAATAGCGTAATGGTAGAACTATCTCATGCTACTTCCATTCCCCCTGTCCACGAACCCGCCACACCTTCCGTCCGCAAAGTCCTCAAAAATAACCAAATCTACATCATATCACCCTACTCCTCTACTCCCCTACCCCTCTACTCCCTCTAATGCGCAGACTCTACTACATATTATCCGCTATCCTATTAGCCGTTTTAGCAACGCTGATGTGCATCTACGATAAGGGCACACTGCACCTTATGCTATGCGACCACCACACGGCAGCAGGAGATATGTTTTTTCCTGTCTATACGCAAGTGGCAGAATGGGGAATCTATGTGGTAGCCGTACTTCTCATGCTCTATAAGTTCGGTTGGGGCTGTTTCCTGCTCGTCAGTAATTGGGTAGCCGGTGGCATTGGACAAATCATCAAACACCTTGCCCAAGCCCCGCGACCGGTCACTTGGTTTGCTCAGCATTATCCTGATGTTCAACTCCCTGCCATTGAGGGAATTGAATTTAAGGAGTGGAACTCCTTCCCCTCCGGTCATACCATCACCTTCTTCTGCCTCTTCCTCGTCCTCACGCTGGTTATCGAAGAAAGGAAACCTTCCCTACTCCTCTACTCCTCTACCCCCCTACTCCTAATTGGGCTCGCCGCCCTCGGAGCATATAGCCGAATCTATATGTCGATGCACTTTGCCGAAGACATCTTTGCGGGAATTATCCTTGGTGTCGGCATCACCGCCCTACTCAGTCTTTTTATTCCAAAGCTCAGTAATACTCGCTTCTGGAACGCCAATCTTCAATCTTCAATCATAATTGTTCCAATTAGTCAGTCCTTACAAGCCAACAGGTGATCAGCCCCAAGCCATACAGGCACTTTTAGACGGTATTCATGCCGGGGCTGCCGCTCAAACCCTATTAGGTGTAACGGGGTCAGGTAAGACGTTTACGGTGGCGAATGTCATCAGTCAACTCAATCGCCCCACCCTCATCCTTTCTCATAATAAGACCCTCGCGGCGCAACTCTATTCGGAGATGAAGGCTTTCTTTCCGCACAATGCGGTGGAGTATTTCGTATCCTATTACGACTACTACCAACCCGAAGCCTATATCCCTTCCACGGACACGTATATCGAAAAAGACCTCAGTATCAACGAGGAGATTGACCGCTTACGCTTATCCGCTACCGCAGCCCTACTGTCCGGACGCAAGGATGTGATTGTCATCTCGTCCGTCTCGTGCCTCTATGGTATCGGTTCACCACAGGACTTCACAGGCCATTGCATCACTGTCTCCGTAGGACAGCAACTGCCTATGGAGCAGTTCCTTAACCAACTTGTAGCCGCACAATACATACGCAACGATGCCGACCTCGCTCGAGGACGGTTTAGGGTCAAGGGGGACACCGTCGATATCGCCATTGCCTATGCCGACTATATCCTCCGCGTCGAGTTCTTCGGCAACGAAGTGGACCGAATATCTACTTACAATCTTCAATCTTCAATAGTCAATAGTCAATCTTCAATCTTTGAATATTTCAACATCTACCCTGCCACGATCTTCTGCACGAACCAGGAGCGGTTGGAGCAGGCTAAGACGCAGATTCGTTTGGATCTTGCGCAACAGGCATATCAGTTCCGCAAACAAGGGGAGGACATCTATGCCGACAGACTGGAGGAGCGGGTTAAGTATGACTTGGAGATGATAGAGGAATTAGGGTATTGTTCGGGCGTGGAGAACTACTCCCGTTATTTGGAAGGACGCGAACCCGGGACGCCGCCTTATTGTTTGCTTGACTATTTCCCTGACGATATGCTCCTCATCATTGATGAGAGTCACGTCACTATCCCGCAGATTCATGCGATGTACGGGGGCGATAAAGCCCGTAAAGACAACCTCATTAACTTCGGTTTCCGCCTACCTGCAGCCCGCGACAACCGTCCCCTCACCTTCGAAGAGTTTGAAAGTAAGGTAGGTCAAACCATCTTCCTCAGCGCAACACCGAGTGACTACGAATTGGACAAATCCGCGGGTATCGTCATTGACCAACTCATTCGTCCTACGGGTTTGCTTGATCCCGAGATTGATGTGCGCCCCTCGACGCACCAGGTGGATGACCTTATGGACGAGATACAGTTCCGTATCCATCAGCACGAACGGGTGCTCGTCACTACCCTCACCAAACGTATGGCAGAGGAGTTGGACGAGTACTTGCGACGATACGGTATCAGTGCGGCGTATATCCATTCGGATATCGACACGATTGAGCGCGTGAAGATCATGGAGGACTTGCGCAAAGGCGTATACGATGTCCTCGTGGGTGTTAACCTCTTGCGTGAGGGACTGGACTTGCCGGAAGTGTCGTTAGTGGCTATCCTCGATGCCGATAAAGAAGGGTTCTTGCGCGATCGCCGTTCGCTTATTCAGACCATCGGCCGGGCAGCGCGTCACGTGCATGGTAAGGCGATTCTCTATGCCGATAAGATCACGCGTTCTATGCAGGAGGCGATAGATGAAACGATGCGTCGTCGCACCAAGCAGATTGCTTATAACGAACAGCATCACATCTCCCCGCAGCCGATACAAAAGGCGATTAACTCCGAGGCACTGAGTTCGCTCTATAAGGATCCGGAGGAGGAGAAACGCAAGATAGAAACGGCGATTAAGGAGGGCTGGAAGACGGCCGATTGGCAACATATGGATAAGAAAACCCTCTCGAAAGCGGTGGAGCAGAAGCGCAAACAGATGCTTGCTGCCGCGAAGGCTTTGGACTTCGATTCCGCCGCCCTCCTTCGCGACGAGATGCTCGAAATGGAGAAACGGTTACAGGCACTTTCTTAGAAAAATCGCAAATATATTTGCATATATCAAAAAAAAATCGTACCTTTGCAGCGCAAACTGCAAAAACGAAAATAACATACGGCTTATGAGTGCACTTCAGTTACAAACATGCGAGCGGTTTATCCACGCAATGGGACCAATGATTTATAATCCATTGCAAGTTGAGCGAGTATTGAATTATATTACCTCTCTTCAAGCAGAGGCTCCTTGTCAATTTAGTCATACGGAGATGACAGATATATTGGCATCGGGTATTGCTCAAACTCGACAAGGTGCAGGTATTTCACACGAAGAACTTAAAAAAGTGACAACATCATGGCTGTGATTATTTGGCAAGACGCAGCAGTAGGTCATTTGAAAGCGATATACGACTATTATCGTGAAAATGCGTCTGCTGAAGTGGCAGCGCGAATTCTTTTAGATCTTCAGAACGCACCGGACATATTATCCTCTTATCCAGAAGTTGGCTCGAAAGAAAGAAGTTTTTCTAATTTGTCCTCGAATTTACGCTATTTAGTAGTTCGTAAACACTATAAGATTATTTATTTATACGAAAATGACATTTGCTCTATCTTAGCCATTTGGGATGTTCGTCAAGACCCGGAGCAATTACAAGAAATGATTTTTAATTAACCCGCCTATGATTGACCGGCATCGTAAAGGCGATGCATGACATATTAAATATAATAAAACGATGATAATAACGAATGAAGATATTCTAAAGAACAACGCCTTACCCGTTATAGAAAACACCATTAGTAAGGCATTAATAGAAGCTATTCCTACGACTATTGATGAACGTCGCGCTTTTATCCAAAGTGCAATAGGAAAAGTAGAAGGTTGTATATTTTCGAAAAGTCTTCAGGAGTATGTAGCAATATCCCCAAAATCCGTAGAAGAAATAGCATCTCACGCTTCTAAGAGTGTGCTATCTACGATTATAGCCTTAAATTATCTCCCTCTTATAGAAAATGCCGCTATAGTCGCGAAAGGGCTTCCGCCTCACTCTAACAAAGAAAAGAAAGTATTTCACTTTAAGGAGATTATTTTGCTAGCCGCAATGTTGAATGGTTATGGTCACGCAAAGATAACCGTCGGTAAGCAGTCCTTAGGAAAACATCTTGTGTATTGTTTGACGGGGTTAGAAATAGAGAAAACGCCTATTGAAAGTACGCCCCTTACAGGCCCCAGACAATAAGCGTTTCTTAAAAGATGGTGCAAAGGTACTACTTTTTTTTGATATGTGCAAATTTTTGTGCATATTTTTTTATTTTTTCTTGCATATTTGAAAAAAAAGTTGTAATTTTGCAATCGCAAACTCATGCTGAGGGTGTCTGCGCGTATGCGGCACAGTCCCATCGGAGTGGGTGAGCAGACATAAAAGCGTTTACTAACGCTTTGTTCTTGGCGTATCTGAACGTGAGAAATTTAGACTTATCCCAAGACGAAGCAACTAAAGCGCCTACTGAGTGTGTAGATTACACGCGTGTACTATGCCCATTTGAGTGTAGTTTATTGTGTATATGATACCACGGCGTAGGTTTTGAGTTGCTCGTTCCGGATAAGAGGGCAATTCTCACGGCCTAGATACGCAGGACGAGTAAAACAACTCGAACCTGCGCTTTTTATTTGCGCATAGGTTCATAAAACAAAGAAACTATGCTTTTTAACTCAATAGAGTTTGCCATCTTTCTACCCATTGTTTTTGCCATCTATTGGCTGCTTAACAAGCACCTACGTTGGCAAAACCTCTTTGTCGTAGTTGCGAGTTATGTCTTCTACGGTTGGTGGGATTGGAGGTTTCTTATCCTTATTGCTTTTACTTCGTTTTGCTCTTGGGGTAGCGGTCTATTGATTAGCCAATCGCCCAAACCTAAACTTTGGCTCACCCTTAATATTGTTATCAATCTGCTGATATTAGGTGTCTTCAAATACTTCAACTTCTTTGTAGGCAGTTTCTGCGATTTATTTGGTCTAACCAATAGTATTGCCATCAAAGTTATCTTGCCTGTAGGTATCAGTTTCTATACCTTCCAAGCCTTGTCCTATTCTATCGATGTCTATCGCAAACGGATTGCACCCACACACGATATAGTCGCCTTCTTTGCTTATGTCTCTTTCTTCCCCCAGTTAGTGGCAGGACCTATTGAACGAGCCACCAACTTACTACCTCAGTTTGAGCGCCAACGCACGTTCAATTATGATCAAGCCGTAGATGGTATGCGTCGTATCCTTTGGGGTTTGTTTAAGAAGATAGTGGTTGCCGATAACTGTGCCACCTATGTTGATCAAGTGTGGAATAACTACACCAACGAATGTGGTAGCACGTTAGCCCTTGCAGCCATCCTCTTTGCTTTCCAAATCTATGGAGACTTTAGCGGATATTCCGATATTGCCATTGGTTCGGCAAAACTATTTGGTATCCGGTTGAAAGACAATTTCCTCACCCCTTATTTCTCGCGTAATGTGGCAGAGTTTTGGAAACGTTGGCATATATCGCTCAACACATGGTTCGTTGATTATGTTTATATTCCCTTAGGCGGTAGTCGTGAAGGACGATGGAAGACAATTCGCAATACCTTTGTTATTTTCCTTTTGAGTGGTCTTTGGCATGGCGCCAATTGGACGTATGTCACTTGGGGTTTGTATCACGCGCTTTTGTTTGTCCCGCTAATACTCATTGGTCGCACTAAGGCATATAGCGGCACTGCTACTTGGAAACAGATTCCGCAAATCTTATTGACGTTTGCATTGGTCGTTCTTGGTTGGATCATCTTCCGTGCCCCAAGTATTGCCGATGTCCCAATATATCTTCAAGGAATGGCGCATGGTGCATGGAGATGTAGTTACAGATTCTTTACTTTGCATGAAATGCTCCCTATGAATTGGGCTATTATTTTAATGATAATTGTAGAATGGTTTAATAAAACTGAAAAACATGGTCTTTCGTTTATTGCAAAAGTGCGCTCTTCTTGGCTTCGAATTTTGTTATACTATGTAATATGTTTATTCTGCATCTTTTTCTCTGGACAAAATGAAACATTTATATATTTCCAATTCTAAAGCGCCTTGGCAACTCTTGATAAAAGGCTTCGTATTTGCTATACCATTTATATTAGGATTGGTATTCTTTTACTTTATTTTTTATCGTAATTTTACATATGCCAGAGACTTGGGTAGATTAGGCATGATGCAATTTAATGAAGAATATTGGAATTGTGTAGACACTCTGACAACTAACCACGTTTCTTTGATTGAAGAATCTGAAATTAGTCAACAAACAGATAGTATGACTATTATGTCTATTGGAGATTCTTTCTCTCAACAAGGGATTCGCGGATACCTTAATTATATGGCAGAGAATATGCCTTTATTCAACTTTGTTAATCTACATCGTTTTGAAGGAGATAATCCAGAACGCTTGCTTATGCGTATATGTGAAATAAACGATAGCATACCTAATATTGTCATTATTGAGAGTGTAGAACGTTCTTTTATTGGTCGTTTGTGTTCGTTAAAATTTAGTCAAAAAGATACTCTAAAAGAAGATATCAAGAATCTAAATGTGGAAATATCCACAAAAGAGAAAAAAACGTTTGTTTCTTGGGCTCAAGAGTATTATAAAAAGAAGATTGGCATAGATAATCCCGTTGGTTATTTCCCTTTATCTCAAGAAGTATTTTCTTGCGTCGGACATGAAAAAGATTTATATTTCATTAATAGTAAAGGCTATGGAGATAACTATGTCGATTCTGATTTAGATATACCGGATTCAAGTCGGGTCATATTAGCACAATTAAAATTAGATAGTTTATTCCATTTTGCGACTGGTCATAATGTTGAACTATTCTACATTGTAGCCGCAGATAAATATGATATCTATCAAGAATACATAACAATCGCACACCCCAACAAAACGACTCTTGATGATTTTTCTGTCCATTTTGAAGGAAATAAACATTTTCTGAACTCAAAAGATTTAATATTGCCTATGATACATAATGGCGAAAAGGACATGTATTATTGTGATGATACGCACTGGTCTACTAAGTCGGCAAAATTAATTGGAGAGGAATTAGCACATAGAATAGGCGATAACTAATATCTTCGAACAAGAAAAGTCGTCTCAAGAATAATCTCCAACGCTCCTTCGGGGGCGTTTGGTGTGTTTGTCGTAGGGTAATAACGTACCTCACCGTTACGTGACAATTGGGTGACCGGTAGGTCATCGTAGGATTAGTGTTATGTTTTTTCTCCCCACATTGAATGTGGGCTCTGTAACAATGTCCCCTTTTCCGAGATTTTCTAATCTCGGTCTTGAGTACCCCGTCCCTTCTTGGCAAAAGTCTTTTGCCGATTTATACTTGGCGGAATTGGCGGA
>JAZLHD010000138.1:0-1301 GCA_045616645.1 Paludibacteraceae bacterium | reverse complement strand
AGCCGCGTACTCGTTACGGCAGGGGATGGGGTAACGACAAGTTTATATAAGATCAATGTCTCTACGGAAGTTTCGTCTGTCACCACGTTAAAGGGAATTTATATAAATGGTGTGCTGATTTCGGGCTTTGACCCGCAAGTGTTGTCGTACAACTACGACTTACCATTAGGAACGACAGAGATTCCGGTGGTAACGGTAGAACAAGGCGACGAATATCAAACAGTAACCATCACATACGGTGGGTTAAATGGTATAACGCGCATCTTGGTTACGGCAGGCGATGGTTCGACGCGGTTGTATCAGATACAGTTCCGTCAGCAGGTTTCTTCGGTGAACACCTTACAAGATATACAGGTCGATGGTGTTTCACTGCCGGGTTTTGATCCTCAAGTATTGGAATATACCTATTCTTTGCCTGTTGGTACAACAACCTTGCCGGAGGTAACCTATACACCCGGTGATGAGTTCCAAACGATTACCACACGTTCGGGAGGAGTTAATGGCGATTATAAGATTATTGTTTATCCGCAGCAAGGTGCTTCGAGGACATATATAATCCATTTCATGGTGGAGACTTCGTCGAACACGGATTTGGCGATGATTTATGTAGATAATCAACCTTTAGAGGGTTTTGCTGCTACTCAAAAAGAATATACAATTGATTTACCGGAGGGGGTTAGTGTTATTCCTTCTGTGAAGGTAGATAAGGCGGAGAGCAATCAACGTGTATTAATCTTACAACAGGGAAATCAAGTGATTATCACCGTGACCGCACAGAATGGTGATAAGGCGATTTATACCCTAAATTTTGTTGTTCACGTTTCCGAAAATGCTTTCTTGAAGGCTATCTTCTTAGACGGAGACACGATTGAAGGTTTTGCGCCGGATAGATTGAACTATGAAGTCGTTTATGAAACGATACGTCCTCAATTAACTGTTGCCTCGGATCAAGGTCAGCAAGTAACGATTGTCTTGCCCAAAGAGAGTGGGGAAGCGCGTATCCTCGTTCAATCGCAAGCCGGTGGCACGAACACGTATATTGTGACGTTTATCAAACATGAGACGAGCGATGCTGTATTGAAGAATATCTTTGTTAATGGAGAACCATTGGAAGGTTTCCAATCAGCAACGTTTGAGTATGTGATCTCCTACAAAGGGGGTCGCCCTGTGTTTACGTGGGAAGCCGAAGAATCGTTGCAAGTGACTGCTTATGAGCAGGCTAATGCGCAACTTATTAGAGTGGCTTCGGCAACGTCCACGAACCTTTATAGGATTGAGTTAGAGCAAGGATTGTCTTCGGA
>JAZLHD010000137.1:0-19192 GCA_045616645.1 Paludibacteraceae bacterium | reverse complement strand
ACCATTGCGATACATCTCACGAATCGTCTTCTCCTGTTGCACTTCTCGTTCGGGATAGTCAATCACTTTCTTGAGTTCCAAACATTGCCACGCTAATGGTTCGCGATCAAAAGCAATGTACATCGTTTCGGAAGCGTTGTCAAGACCGATGATGGGGGACCGCTGCGCTGAAGGACCGCTATCGCTGAAAGACCGCTGCGCTGAAGGATCGCCTGCGGCTGAAAGACGCTCGAAGTAGGTGGCGATGGAGTGGTCATCATCGGAATAGAGCCAGCGGCGCATCAGCTCATCGCGATAGAGGGCAGTGAGGTAGGATGGTTTCATTCGCCCTAATTCATCTAAATTGAGCCCTACGAGGGTTGCAAATGCTTCTTTGATATACTCGTAATCCGAAGTGGAGAGTAAAAGTGAGAGTGAAAGTGAATCTGGTAATAAAGCCGCTTGACGCAGGGTAGCCAACGCCTCGTGATCCTCTAAAGCAAACTCCGTGACGACGCGTTCGCATTGTTCAAAACAAGCAAAACAATTTGGGATACTGTCAATGAACGTCTGATCCACGTAGCGGTTCGTGGCTAAGATATACGATTTAGCCGCGGCGGAGTTGCCATAGACTTCGTAGAGGATCTGAGCAGAGACCCCACCTAACCTCCCCTCAAAAGGGAGGAAAATCGTTAATAATATTATAATTATCTTTTTCAACTTTCAACTATATAACTTATAAACTTCTCTAAACTCTCAACTCTCAACTCTAAACTATTTAAATCGGGTTATGAGGTTATACGCTTGATAAATGCCAAGTTCGCCGGCTTTGCTTAGGTCCTCAAGACCTTCTTTATCTTGTCCGATGAAGATATACGTGAGGCCACGATTGAAGTAGGCTTCTGCAAAATCTTCATCGTATTCGATGGCTTTGGTATAGTGACGAATAGCCTCGTTAAACTCTTTTTGAGAGCAAAGGATATTCGCTTTATTATAATAGGCGTAGGTCATGTTAGGCATTAAACGCAGGATATAGTCGTAATCGCGTAACATAATCTCATAATCCATCGGCGAAAGGACATTGAGTTCACCTGCAGAGCGTTGATACTCATATAGACGATAACGCCAGTTGGCTCGACAGAAAAGTAGAACCACCTCAATCTCTTGATGGGCTTCGTTTAACAAATCATCCGAGGTCAAGAATTGTAAAGCTCTTGTACAATCGTCGATAGCGGATGAATAGTCCTGAACGAGAGCAAACTCCATGGCGCGTTCAAAGTGTAGAGTGTAGAGTGTAGAGTTTAGAGTAGTTGAAAGTTGAGCGTTGATTTGGTCGGTGAGGCGATTGATGCGGGTAAAGTGTTGATTCACCATTTCTGCTGTCAATGTTATATCTTGCAATGTCACATGTAGGGGTGCAGGAAGAATGTGTTGGTGGTTGAAGACATCAAGGAAAGCAGGATTATAGTTCGTAGAAGCAGCCCCTACCAAGCTTCCTCCCGATGGGGAGGATGTTGAGTGATAGTAAGACAAATAGATATTGGGTTCGTTGATGACATCCGTGTATTTATTCTGTATGTGTCCACGCATTTCGGAGCCAATTTGTACAGCTTCTTCCTCTTGGTTTTGTGCGGCTCGGGACGAGAACTCTTTGCGGTTGTCTTTCTTTTGCGGTTGCGACTTGGCGATAGTGACACCGGTTTTGATTTGTGATTGGTGATTGGTGATTTGTGATTGTATACTGTCTTTCTTTTGCTCTATATTGTAGGCGGTTTGGCGATACTTATAGGCGGCTTTGCCTTCGCCTAACGCCGTTTTGGCTTGTGCTGCCAAATAATAAGATGGCAAGAAATAGGGATATTTATCAATGAGTTCATCAAAGCAAGTAACGGCTTGTTGCCATTGCTTGAGTTCCATCAAGATCATCGCCTTCTGATAGGTATATTCCGGACTGGTAGGATCGAGAGAGAGTGCTTTCTCAAAATCTGCTAACGCATTGTTTTTATCGCCTAATTCTTGTCTCATTATACCGCGGTTATAGTAACACTGTGCATCGTTAGGCGCTAAGCGTATAGCTTGGTCATAATCGGCTAACGCATTGCGGAAATTGTGTTTGCGATAATAGATGATACCGCGGTTGATATAATCGCCTGCCCATTGCGAACCAAGTTTGATGGCATTACTAAGGTTCGTCAATGCTTCGTCATCGTTTCCCACCATCGATTGAACCATTCCTAACGCCGACCAGTTGGCAGGGTTCTGCGTGTCATAAAGAATAGTTTGCGAGAAACAGTTGAGGGCGCAAGTAGTATCTTTTTGGGTAATACAGATAATTCCTTTCTCAAACAACAAAGAGGCAGAGTGTGGTTCGCGATGGAGTAGAAAATCAATATCCGCCAGGGCTTGGTCGTATTCCTCTAATCGAGCACAGACATCGGATCGAAGGAGAAGATACGTTCTATTCTCTGGTGAGAATATGAGGGCTTGATTAAAGTCTAACTTGGCGTTTTGTAAGTCATCGAGTTGGCGGTAGATATAGCCGCGTGTATAGTAATATCCCGAATTAAAGGGATTGAGTTCGATGGCTTTATTGACATCGCGCAAGCCTCCTTCGTAATCGCCTAACTGCACTTTTGCTACGGCTCGCAACAGGAACGGATCGGGTAGGTAAGGCTTGAGTTTGATGACTTGATTGAAATACTGAATGGATAGTACGTAGTCATCAAAGTACAAAGCGTTTCGCCCGATGGCAGTGATACGATCGGTGTTTAACTGTGCTTTCGCTGGCAATAGCGAAAGCACGACCGCTAACGCTGCAAGAACGCCTTTGGCTGTCAGACCGCTGCGCTGAAAGACCGCTGCGCTGAAGGATATTTTATTAAACTTTTTCAACTTTCAACTATTAAACTTACAAACTTCTCTAAACTCTAAACTCTCAACTCTAAACTACAATCTCTCGCATCCGGCTTCGGGGTTAAACCATTCGGGTATATCAAAGACCTCGTCTTCCGTATAACCTAAGTCGGGGTCGGCATAGACTTTTTGCATATATAATCCAAAGATAGGTAGTGCTGTGGCAGCACCTTGTCCGTTTGCCATTGCGTCAAAGTGGATAGAACGATCTTCACCGCCAATCCAGCAACCGCTTACTAACGAAGGAGTGAAGCCCACGAACCAACCATCGGAGTTGTTTTGGGAGGTACCCGTCTTACCACCGATAGCACCTTTGAGCCCATAGCGGAAACGCAGTCTCACACCTGTTCCGTGGTCGATAACGTTTTGCAACATATAGATCATCTTATAAGCCGTTGTTTCGCTGATGACTTCGTGTGTTTTAGGCACGAATGTACCGAGTACGTTTCCGTTATTATCTTCGATACGAGTGACGTAAAGCGGTTCCACCCGAATACCTTTGTTGGCAAAGGTGGTGTAGGCGTCTACCATCTCTTGTACGCTCACTTCGCAAGGACCGAGGCAGAGGCTAACTACAGGTATCAGTTCTCCTTTGATGCCGAATGATCGCATCAGATTAGCCAATTGTTTAGGGGTGAAAAGGGACATTAAATAGGCAGCTATCCAGTTACTGGATTTTTGCAGTCCCCAATCGAGAGTGACCATCTCACCTTGGTTCGCCACGTGTTCGTCACGAGGGGTCCAGTAATTGCCCACCTCATCCATGAGGGTGATAGAGTCGTTGACGGTTTGGTCGCAAGGCCACATCCCTTCGTTCATGGCTAAAGTATAGAGGTATGGTTTGATGGTTGAACCGACTTGTCGGCGTCCGACGGTACACATATCATATTGGAACTGTGCAAAATCGGGACCTCCTACGTACGCTTTGACGTGTCCTGTATGTGGGTCCATAGACATAAACCCACAACGCAGGAAGTGCTTGTTCCACTTGATGGAATCGAGTGGGGTCATCATCGTGTCGATCATTCCTTGATAGGAGAATACGCGCATATTTGTGGGCACATTAAAACTCTCAATAAGAGCTTTTTCTGTCAGTCCTATTTTCTTCCCATTACGCCAACGATCGGTTTGGCGCATTGCTCTGTTCATGATGCTTGTGACCTCTTCTGAGGTTAAGTCGGTGGAGAAAGGAGCGTTAGGTTGTTTGCGTTTCTCCTTGAAGAAAAGGTCTTGCATATAAAGTATATGTTCTGCCACGGCTTGTTCGGCATAGCGTTGCATACGCGAATCGATGGTGGTATAGATACGTAAGCCATCTTGATAGAGGTCGTAGTGTCCGCCATTCGGTTTGGTGTTTTTCTCACAGAAGCCATAGAGTGGGTTATTTTCCCACGCAGCACTATCAATCGAATATTGCAATTGATTCCAAGAGGGATAAGTGCTCTTATTGGGTTTTTTCGCGGTGAGGGTCAAACGCAGATATTCGCGGAAATAAGGTGCAACGCCTTGTCTGTGATCCACCGACTGATAATGGATTTGTATTGGTAGGGTTTGCAAGGAGTCGCGTACTTGTTCAGTGATGAAATTATATTTGCACATCTGGTCAAGTACTATGTTTCGTCTTGCTTGTGTGCGCTCGGGATAGCGAATAGGGTTGTATAATGAAGGGTTCTTACACATACCGACAAGCATTGCCGATTCTTCAAGTTTAAGGTCTTTGGGCGTAGTAGAGAAATATACTTGTGCAGCAGATTTGATGCCCACTGCATTGTAGAGAAAATCAAACTGATTGAGGTACATCAGCAGTATCTCATCCTTTGAGTATAAGCGTTCAAGTTGTGCCGCTATAACCCATTCGATAGGTTTCTGCATAGCACGCTCCACAATATTATTTACTCGCGGAGACCATAACTGTTTGGCTAATTGTTGGGTGAGGGTACTCCCACCACCTGCTCGACCTAATTTTATGATAGCGCGGAAAATAGATTTGCCATCAATGCCCGAATGTTTATAGAAACGGATATCTTCGGTGGCTATCAGTGCATTAACCAAGTCTTCGTTCAAGTCGGAATATTGCACTCCTACACGATTTTCATTGCGATAATATCGTCCTAACGACTGCATATCAGATGAGAAAATCTCGGAAGCATATTGGTTCTTGGGATTCTGTATTTCCTCCAAAGGTGGAAGATAACCTAACCAACCTTTGGCTATGCCTATAAAAACGAAGAAAACGAGGAGACAACCTACAATAATGATTCCCCAAAACCATTTAAGGAAGGTTGCTTTGCTTTTTTTTGCCATTTGTGCATTATTCACTTTGTTATTCATATCATTAATGATTCAATTATCGTGTTCAAAATATGTTGTCCTGTTTGGGTGGCAATGTATGCGTTGTTTTTCTTTACGATATAACCGTGTTCTATCCACTTCCGTATCTGTTGTTCATCCACTGCATCGCTATTCAATCCTTTAGCGGTTCGCAAGGATAGCATTATTTTCTCGTTATAAAGGTCTGTCGCTGTCAGCTCTTCTGTTTCAAACGGTCGCTCTTGTATATACTGTTCTAAGTTAGGCAAATTCCACTGTCGTGAGTGCCCATTATAACTATGCGCTCCTGCTCCTAACCCCAAATAGGGTGTTCCGTCCCAATACGATGAATTATGCTTAGATTCGTAATTAGGCAGGGCGAAGTTACTTATTTCGTAATGTGCAAAACCCTTCGCTTGTGATTGTTCACAGATATAATCATACATGTTGTTTTCGGTATCTTCATCTACTTCCTTGATTATACCCGCACCGAACTGTTGCCCAAGGATGGTCGAAGGTTCAATGGATAGACAGTAGGTGGATAGATGCTGCACACCTAATTGTAATGCGGTTGTTACTTGTTCTTTCCAATGAGCGAGTGTTTGTTCGGGTAGTCCATAAATAAGGTCGATGGATAGGTTGTCAAAACCTACTTGTTGAGCCATCTGTACAGCTTCTATCGCTTGCTTGGCTGTATGCCGACGCCCGATACGTTGGAGCATGGCGTCGTCAAAACACTGAATACCTATACTGAGTCGATTGACACCTAAGTCTTTTATTTGTTTCAGTTTGTCAAGATTCAAATCTCCGGGATTGGCTTCCATCGTGATCTCTTGCGCTGTGCGGGTGGGCAATGCCTCTAAGATCAATCTCAAATCTTCCATCTCCAACACAGAGGGAGTGCCTCCGCCAAGGTAGATGGTACGGACCTGTTCGCCTTGCAGGTAGTCTTGCCTTTCTTCCCATTCGTGTATTAGGGCTTGAATGTATGCGGAGCGCCTCTCCAACAGTGTCGTTGAAAAGAAGTCACAATATGAACAGCGACTCACGCAAAATGGAATATGTACATAAATACCTGCCATCCTCTACACTCTAAACTCTACACTCTACACTCTAAACTATGTCCACAAATGCCTCATCCATTCGTTAATCTTCTGCTCTTGCGGATTGCCTTGTGGTTCCCAAAAACGGGTTCCGATTAACTCGTCGGGCATATATTGTTGTTTAACAAAATGGTTGGGGAAATCGTGCGCGTACTGATATCCCTCGTGGTACCCTAACTCTTCCATGAGTTTGGTGGAGGCATTGCGCAAGTGCAAGGGTACGGGTTGGTTACCACTTTTCTCCACTTCGCCCAATGCTTTATCAATAGCCAAATAGGCGGAGTTACTCTTTTGCGAGGTGGCGAGATAGATGGTGGCTAACGCCAACGGAATACGTCCTTCGGGCCAACCAATCTTTTGTAACGTATCAAAGCACGCATTGGCAACTAACATCGCGTTGGGGTTGGCTAAACCAATATCTTCACTGGCAGAGATGACGAGACGACGGGCAATGAATGCGGGGTCTTCGCCTGCTGCCACCATTCGGGCTAACCAATAGATAGCTGCATCGGGATCGCTACCGCGGATAGACTTGATAAACGCAGAGATGATATCGTAATGCAACTCTCCATCTTTGTCGTAAGCTACGGGGTTTTGTTGCAAGCACTTAGTCACCGTGTCGTTGTCAATGACTACACCGGAATCTCCGGAATTTCCGGATACAAGTTCCACGATATTAAGCAATTTGCGGGCATCGCCACCGCTATATCGTAATAGGCTATCGGTCTGTTTGACTTCAATCTTCCTCGAACGCAAGTATTCGTCTTGTGTCAAGGCGCGTTCTAAGAGTTCCAATAAGTCCGCTTTGTTGAGAGACTTGAGTACATAGACTTGGCAACGCGAAAGGAGTGGATTGATGACCTCAAATGAGGGGTTTTCTGTCGTGGCACCGATCAGTGTGATAGTGCCTGCCTCTACGGCTCCGAGCAGACTGTCTTGTTGCGACTTACTGAAGCGGTGTATCTCGTCAATAAAAAGGATAGGGGAGGCCCCTCTCTTCGTGTCGGCATCTGCAAACAGTCCGCCTTGCATTCGAGCGGCTTTTTTAGCTTGTTCGATGACTTCGCGTACTTCCTTCACACCACTCGTTACAGCCGATAAGGTATAGAACGGACATTCGAGTTCGTGTGCGATAATCTTGGCGAGGGTTGTTTTACCCACACCCGGAGGGCCCCACAAAATGAACGAAGTCAAACGATGACTTTCAATCATCTGTCGAAGCACGGCACCCGGACCTACCAAGTGTTTCTGCCCAATGTATTCATTCAGCGTCTTTGGACGCAATCGCTCGGCTAATGGTAGCATAATATTGGTCTATATATTGTTCTCTCTCGTCAGTGGTGAGCTGGCGAATATGCGTTTCGGTATGGTTGTATTCGTCCTGTTTATACACAAGGAACTGGGTATCGGCTTGTACGACTATCTGTGGGTTATGGGTGATAGCAATGATTTGTCGCGAGGCGGACATCTTTTCCATGATTTTTCCCATTTGAACAGCGATGGCACCGCTCACGCCTGTGTCTATCTCGTCAAAAATAATCGTCGGCAGTCCTGTTGTGGAAGCAATCAGTGCTTTGATAGATAGCATAATGCGTGCCATCTCACCGCCACTGGCTACTTCGCTTACTTTGCGCAAGGACTGATTGAGGTTTGCTGCGAAAAGGAACTGTACATCGTCTTGTCCGGTAGCCGTTAGCTCGGTCTGAACATAGGCAATATCCACTTTGGCATGATTGATACCTAACTGCGTGAGCATTTGCGTCATTGACTGCACTATATCATCACGCACGGCTTTACGGGTTTTGGACAAGTTCTTAGCTGCTTGTAGGGCCGCCTGTAAGTCCTTTTCTAACTGTGCCTCTAAGATTTGTATATCTTCATCAAAATGCCCAAAACGTTCATGTTGTTCTTCTAATTCTTGTTTTATTTGAATCAGTTCGTTCACGGTCTTGACGTGGTGTTTCTTGAGCAAACTATTGATGATATCCAAGCGTTCTTCAACGGCTTGCAGGCGGGCGGGGTTGGCTTCTATGCTATCCGCCTTGCGGCTGCACTCGTCTGCAATATCCTTTAGTTCTATCTCCACGCTCTGAATACGCTCTTGTAGTTCCTCCGAGGCGGCACTCACATCTATGCTGTGTAGTATCTGAATAATACTCGGTTCGCTGTTATAGAGTTGGTAAGTAGCCTCTTGTAATGCTTGATGAATCTGGTCGGCGTGGGATAATTGATATTGTTCTAACTCTAAATCTGCTTCCTCATTAACAAGCAGATTAGCGTCGCAGAGTTGTTTCCATTGGTAGGTGATATAATCTTGGTCAGCTGAAGACTTAGACGCTAACGCACGTAAGTTTGTCAACGCTGATTGAGTGCCCATATATTGCTCGTAGGCCGTAGTATAGGCTTGTCTTTCTGCCTCGTTTTGAGCAATAGCGTCCACAATGCCTAACTGAAAACTATCATCGTTGAGTAATAGGTTCTCGTGTTGCGAATGGATATCCACCAGTCGATGGGCAAGCGCTTTGAGTTCGGTTTGCGTCACAATCTCGTCGTTTACCAATGAGCGTGAACGCCCATTAGCATTGAGTTCGCGACGGATGATAATCTCTTGATCTCCCTCTGTAAATGTGGCTTCAATTACGCAACGCGATTCGCCTTCGGTGATGGTCTTGGTGTCGGCACGACCACCCATTACAAGCGATAGGGCACCTAAGATAATACTCTTACCGGCACCTGTCTCACCTGTAAGGACAGAGAAACCTTCCTCAAAATCGATATCCAAGTGGGATATCAAGGCGTAATTCTTAATGTAAAGGTGCGTTAACATACTTATTTCATTATCTTGTCGTATAATTCGCTACGCGTTGGGTCAACCGCTGTCAGTACATCATAGACCTGTTGTTTCTCTTCTTTCGTCCCTTGCGAGAAGATATTTACTAACTCGTCTGCCTTAGCGTCCATGAATGTGTTGATGGCGTAAGTGGCAGGTCGCGAACGATTGACTTCTTGTAACACGTGGATATCTTTGGCAATGCGAGCACGCCCATTGGCTACATTAGCGCTCATCTCGTCCAAACCTAAGCGGTGGTAGGTGTATAGATATTCTCGATAGGGTTTGAAGGCATCGTCCATCAAGTTATTGGTCAAGGCGTAGCGATTGCGGTTGCTGTCAAATGCCTTCCAACCTTTCTGTTCCGCATCAGCCATAGACGTTCCTTGACAACGTGAGCAGATCTGTTCGCAAATTTGGAAATAAGGGGTACCGCTGAATTTCTCGTAAGTGTCACAGTCATAACCAATAATCAAATAGGCATAATAACCTAACAACGCTGCGAGGTTAGAAGTATAATTCGATTTATCAAACAGAATCTGGTCGTAGTCTTGATACATAAAACAGAAGTTGACATCCTTAAAATTGACGATAGGGGAGTTATAGGCTGTACCATAGATGGGGCGATTGCTCTGCAATTGTAAATCGCAAGTATAGAGGTTATCCTCTCCTACAGAGTGAATAATGAGCATTAAGTTACAATCAATGCGTTCATTCTCTGTAAACGTCATCGAAGTCCAGCGTGTAGTGTTCATAAACTCCGAGATAGACTGTTTTAGATGGTCCATCGTTGAAGCGTTTGCACTTTGAACAGCATCGTAGTTCATCGTTACATTACAACGCAATTCTTGTCCATTTATCGCTACAGACAATCCTATTGCCAATAAAATCAATAAACCTTTTTTCATAATCTTCAATAGTCATTCTTCAATAGCCCTTTGGGCGTTCAATATTCCAAATCTTCCACGCTGCTTTAGCTTGTTCCTCCAACATCTTTTGTCCATTACAGATTCTTGCTCCTTGCTCTTTGCCTTTCCGTAGAAACAGCGTTTCTGCGGGGTTATAGATACAATCGAACAAAAAATGTGCCGAACGGATTAACTCGTAAGGAATATCCGGATAAGCATCCGTGTTAGGAAACATCCCAAGCGGTGTGCAATTAACAATTATTGTGTATTCGTGCATCGTCTCTGGAGTGAGGGCAGAGTAGGGAAGTCCCTTACTTGCGTCTCGCGAGACATATTGCGTTTTTATTCCTAATTGATGGAGCGCATAATTCACGGCCTTGGCTGCTCCGCCCGTGCCTAAGATAAGCGCTTTCTTGTCGGTTTTGGTTAATAACGGCTTAATCGCCTTTGTAAATCCTATCCAGTCGGTGTTATAGCCTTTTTTACCTTTCACAACATTCACTGCCCCAATTTTCTTCGCCACTTCATCCAACTCATCCAAATAGTCTATGATTGCCTCTTTATACGGATACGTCACATTATATCCATCTAACCCTTCTCCTATCAGCCTTTCTGCCTTTCCGCCCATTTCCTTCCCCTTCGGGGGGAAGGTTAGGTTAGGGGCTTCGTACTCATCATAATCCGCCAGGATATGCTCTTTCTCGAAGAACTCCGTAAACCATTGTTTTGAGAACGAGTGCTCTAAGGGTTTGCCGACAATCCCATAATGTTTAGTATGCTCTTTTACGAACTGTTGCATAATCTCTGCGGTCTTAGCAATATGTTCGATTTCCGCTTTCGTATAATGGCTCAGTTCTTCTCTAATGGCATTGCGTCTATATTTAGTGTCCTTATTGGTTGAGTCCTCGACCCAATCAATATGCCGTATATCTCTTAGATAGTGGCATATATAGTCATGTGTGGTACAAAGAAGCGGTCTTATAACTCTCAACTTACAACTCTCCACTACTCTACACTCTAAACTCTCCACTCTACACTCTCTACATGGCCACATACCGCACAAGCCTTTCACTCCCGTTCCTCTTCTAAGGTTCATGATGACCGTCTCTGCTTGGTCGTTTTGATGATGCGCGACGGCAATAGCCTTACAGCCCGTTTCTTGGGCTAACTGTTCAAACCAGGTATATCGCAACTCACGCGCGGCTAGTTCCACGCTCACGCTACGCTCACGCGCGTATAAAAAAGTGTCAAAGTCCTTGGTGTACAAACGAACATTCATCTCGGAACAGAGCGTCCGAACGAATTGCTCGTCCCGATCGCTCTCTGCTCCTCTAAGATGAAAATTACAATGAGCCACAATACATTCGTAGCCTCCACGGCGTAGTACGTCCAAGAGGGCGACGCTATCCGCGCCGCCACTCACACAAACAAGCACCTTGTCTTGGGGTTGCAAAAGGGCGTTGTCTCGAATGTATTTGAGAACTCTCCTTAACATTATCTTCGCGTACACGCGCGCTTATGCCTCTTCCTCTACTGCGGCTTGTGCTGCTGCCAAACGAGCAATAGGTACGCGGAAAGGTGAGCAAGAAGCGTAGTTCATGCCGATGCGGGCGCAGAACTTCACACTGCTCGGTTCACCACCATGTTCGCCGCAGATACCCGTGCGTAATGCCGGACGAATAGCACGACCTTTCTCAATCGCCATCTTGATGAGTTGACCTACACCATTCTGGTCAAGCACTTGGAAAGGATCCACTTTCAGAATCTTATTATTCAGATAAACGGGCAAGAACGATGCGATATCGTCACGACTATAACCGAACGTCATCTGCGTCAAGTCATTGGTACCAAAACTGAAGTATTGAGCCTCTGTAGCAATGCGGTCAGCGGTCAAAGCAGCACGAGGAATCTCAATCATCGTACCTACTTCAAACTCTACCTCTACACCATATTCAGCCATCACTTCTTTGGCTACCTTAACGATAATCTCTTTCTGTTGTTTAAGCTCGTACAGAATACCAATCAACGGAACCATAATCTCAGGCATTGGCCTCTTGCCCTCTTTCTTCAGTTCGCAAGCGGCACTGATGATAGCACGCGTTTGCATAGCCGTAATTTCCGGGAAGGTGATACCTAAACGACAGCCACGGTGACCTAACATCGGGTTGTTCTCTGCCAACGAGTTAACGCGTTGTTGAATTTCCTCAACACTCACACCCATCTCTTTAGCCATAGCTTGTTGACCTGCTAAATCGTGAGGTACGAACTCGTGCAACGGAGGATCTAACAGACGAATGTTCACCGGGCAACCATCCATAGCCTCAAGGATACCCTTGAAGTCGGCTTTTTGGTAGGGCAGTAATTTAACTAATGCTTTCTCACGGCCTGCTACATCTTTAGCCAAAATCATTTCGCGCATAGCAATGATTTTCTTATCTTCAAAGAACATGTGTTCTGTACGAGTCAAACCGATACCCTTAGCACCAAAGGCACGAGCCACAGCGGCATCGTGAGGAGTATCAGCATTGGTACGAACTTGCAGACGTGTGTATTTGTCGCACAAGTCCATCAATGCCTTGAAATCACCACTCAACTCAGCAGCTTTCGTAGGAATCTCACCGGCATATACTTGACCGGTCGAACCATTCAAACTGATATAATCGCCTTCTTTATAAGCTACACCTTCAATCGTGACAGTCTTAGCCTTATAATCAACGATGATAGCACCAGCACCCGAAACGCAGCATTTACCCATACCACGTGCTACTACAGCAGCGTGAGAGGTCATACCACCACGGGCAGTCAGAATACCTTCAGCACTTGCCATTCCTGCTAAGTCTTCAGGACTGGTTTCCAAACGAACCATAATAACGCGATGACCATTCTTGTGCCACTCTTGTGCATCGTCAGCATGGAAAACTATCTGACCACAAGCAGCACCCGGAGAAGCGGGTAGACCTTGCGTAATCACTTTGGCTTTCTTCAAAGCCTCTTTATCAAATACGGGGTGGAGTAACTCATCTAACTTCTGAGGTTCGCAGCGCATGATAGCCTCTTTCTCGGTGATAACACCTTCGTGAACCAAGTCCATGGCAATCTTCACCATTGCCGTACCGGTGCGTTTGCCGTTACGAGTCTGTAAGAACCAAAGTTTACCTTCTTGTACGGTGAACTCCATATCTTGCATATCACGATAGTGAGCTTGCAGTTTCTGTTGGATACCATTTAACTCTTTGTAGAGCTCCGGCATTGCCTCTTCCATGGAAGGATACTTAGCGGCACGCTCCTCTTCGGAGATACCTTGCAGCTTAGCCCAACGGCGGCTACCTTCGAGTGTGATTTGTTGAGGGGTACGAATACCGGCTACAACGTCTTCACCTTGTGCGTTAACGAGGTACTCACCATTGAACAGGTTCTCACCCGTAGCAGCATCACGACTGAAGCAAACACCCGTAGCAGAGGTCTCGCCCATGTTACCGAAGACCATAGCCATTACGCTAACGGCTGTTCCCCATTCGTCTGGAATACCTTCCATCTTACGATAGAGAATAGCACGCTCGTTCATCCAAGAACGGAACACAGCGCAGATAGCACCCCAGAGCTGCTCGATAGGATCGGTTGGGAAATCGTTACCCGTACCTTCTTTAATAGCCGTCTTAAAACGAGCTACCAATAACTTCAACTCATCTACATTGAGGTCTTTATCCAGTTTCACACCACGAATAGCTTTAACCTCCTCGATGATCTTCTCGAAAGGATCAATATCCGTCTTGTTCACGGGTTTCATACCTAAAACAACGTCACCATACATCTGTACGAAACGACGATAACTATCGTAAACGAAGTGAGGATTGTTGGTCTTAGCCACCATTCCTTCAGCTACTACATCGTTCAGACCGAGGTTTAAGATGGTGTCCATCATACCGGGCATCGAAGCGCGGGCACCCGAACGAACACTGACTAACAATGGGTTCTTCGGATCACCAAACTTGCAGTTCATCAACGTCTCAATGTGCTTAACAGCAGCCATGACATCGTTGTTGAGCAACTCCATGATCTTCTCTTGACCTACTTGATAGTACTCGTTACAAACATCTGTGGTGATCGTGAATCCGGGAGGAACAGGAACACCAACAAGGTTCATCTCAGCGCAGTTTGCGCCTTTCCCGCCCAGTTGCTCGCGCATCTGGGCATTCCCTTCTGCTTTTCCGTTACCGAAGGTGTAAACTCTTTTTTTGTAGTCCATTTTGTTGTGTAATTTAATTATGTTATAAGAATAATTGTCGTAAATTCCAAATCGGCTTGCAAAATTAGTGATTTTTTTGGATATATGCAAATTTATTTGTAATTTTGCAGCGTTTTTGCAACTTTTTTGGTTTTTCGAAGCGTCTAATGGGTGTAAATCAATTCAAAAACGATTATGAAATCTTCTGTTCTTTCTGTTTTTTTGCTTCTCGTTTCAGTTACTCTATTCGCAAGCGATTTTACCAAAGTGAGTAAACTCGATACCGATAGTACTTTCGTCTTGCATGAGTCTTTGAACGAGGTTGTAGTCAAATCGAAACGTCCTCTCGTTGAGTACAAGATGGACAAAATAGTGATGAACGTTAGTGCTTCTCCTTTTGCTTTAGGAAGCAATGGGGAGGATATTCTTAGAAAAGCACCGGGTGTGCGTATTGACAACGAAGGAAACATCACCGTCAATGGCAAATCCGTTGAAGTGTATATTGATGGGCGCCCTAGTTATCTTTCGGGTGAACAACTCAAGGGAATGATGCAAGGTACGGCAGGAGCCAGCATCGAAAAGATTGAAATTATCACCAATCCGTCTGCTAAATATGATGCTGCCGGACAAGGTGGTATCATCAACATCAAACTCAAACGAAACATGATGAAGGGTTTTAATGGAATGCTTTCTGCCAACTATGGTGGGATGTATTTCAAACAGCCTAACAAATATTTCCAAAACGATTACGTCAACCTCAACCTCAATTACCGTTCGGCAAAGACTTATACCTCTGTTAATCTCAACCAATCGTATGGAAATATGGGAGTACTCTTTCAATCCTCTACCGAGCAACCTATGGCGGGACAAGTTATGCGCCAAGTATCGACGTTGGATTATAATATCGACTTTCAATATTATATGGTACGCGCTACGCACGATTGGTATATTGACTCTGTCAATACGCTTGGATTTATCTTAGGCGTTCCTATCGTCAAATACGATAACAAAGCCGTCTCGCCTGCGGATACGCCGTCTTATACTCAAATAGGAGATACCTATCTCAACAAGACTTATACCGAAGGAGGTGCAAATATGTATTCGCCTCAACACACGGCAAACATCAATTTTACGCACGTCTTTGCAGATTCTTGCTCCCAAGAACTGACGGCTAACTTTGATTATAATCGCTATAACTCTTCTAACCTTAATTTCCAACGTAACACGAATCTGATGACCACGCCCGAGTTTGCCTCCCTTCCTGCGTTGGACATCTATACGTATCAAGTAGTAAACATCTATGCTGCCAAACTGGATTTTCAATCGGCTTTTCTTAAGAATGGTTTTGCTGAGGCAGGGGCTAAATGGGCTCTCTCAAGTACGGATAACCGTATGAATACAGATTCAACGTTTGCTGATGGACAAAAATCTCGTACCACAAACGATTATTTATACAACGAACACGTCGCTGCTCTCTATGCCTCTGTGTCTTGGCGTTTTAATGACCATTGGAACATCAAAGGTGGCCTTCGAGGCGAATATACCCACAGTCAGGTTTATTCCCGATTAGACCTTTTCCCAACGGCGTTTATCAAATATAACCCAACCGAAAAATGGAACCTATCGGCTTCTTACACGCGTCGTATCAAACGCCCCAGTTATTGGCAACTCAATCCTTTCCGTTCTTATTTTAGCAACCATGCTTATCAGGAAGGCAATCCTAATCTCAAACCTGAATTTAATAATCAAGTGGACCTGTCGTTTGGGTGGAGCCAGTATATCACCTTAGCCGGTAATTTTGCCCACACGCAAGAGATGATGAATCAGAAGGCGGAGGTCATGCCTAATGGAGATATCTGTTCTAAATGGATAAATTTTGGAACTTGTACTACTCATGGCGTTTCTCTTTCGCTCACGGAGATACCTCTTGTACCCAAGAAAGACGATACGGGTGCTATCTGTGGCGCGTGGCTTGCTCTTACGCTACATGCGGGGTATTTTAATTTCATCTCTCGTTCGGCAGATAATAGTTTTGTCCAGAGGGTTAATTATGGCAATGGAGATGCTACATTAACAACCTATTTGCCGAAGGATATACAGATTGCTATTGACGGTTGGTACAGTGCCCCTATGACGGTTGGTTATACTTATTCGGGTCAACAATGGGCTATGAATTTTGCATTTAAGAAGACGTTCCCCAAGCAGAAACTGACTCTTGCGCTGACTGTGAAAGACTTATTCCGTTCTTCTCGGTTTACTCAAGAGTATAAGGGGTTAGGGGAAGGCTATTCGAGTGTAATCTTTCAAGACGTGTGTCAACAGAGTGTGAATATAGGTATCACCTATCTCTTTGGTCAGCAGCAGAAAATCAAGCGTCGTCGAGTGGGTCAATCCGACGAGTCTTCTCGCCTCGGCAGTAGCAGTGGAGTAGGGAAATAACTTTTCTTTGCCCTTCCGCCTCTAACCACTAACCTGTAGCGAAGCGTCCACTAACCTAAAAAATGTGCGATTTCTCGAAAAATCTGCACATTTTTCTTGCATATATGAAAAAAAAGTCGTACCTTTGCAGCCGTAAATCAAAAATCACAAATCACAAATCATAAATCACAAATCACAAATCATAAATCACAAATCACAAATCACTATGGCTAACAAGTATTCCGGTACCCAGACCGAGAAAAATCTGGAAACGGCATTTGCCGGTGAGTCAATGGCTCGCAACAAGTACACATATTTTGCTTCTAAAGCAAAGAAAGATGGTTTTGAACAAATCGCTGCTATCTTTGAGGAAACGGCTAACAACGAGAAAGAGCACGCTAAACTATGGTTCAAAGAACTCAATGGAGGTGCTGTATCGGATACCGTTGAGAACCTCGCTGCTGCTGCTAATGGCGAGAACTACGAATGGACGGATATGTACAAAGGTTTCGCTGAAACCGCAGAGAAAGAGGGCTTTACCGAACTGGCAGAGCGTTTCCGCGGTGTAGCGGCTATCGAGAAACGTCACGAAGAGCGTTATCGCGCTTTGCTCAAGAACATTGAGATGAAAGAAGTGTTCAAACGCAGCGAAGTGAAAGTGTGGGAGTGCCGTAACTGCGGTCACATCGTAGTAGGTACTGAGGCTCCTCAAGAATGCCCTGTTTGTGCTCATCCACAAGCCTATTTCGAGATTAGTAAAGCTAATTTCTAAATCTTCAATCTTCAATGTTCTATGGGACTCTTTAACTTCAACAAGCCTCGCACAGACGGGCAGACCTTTGATGGTCAAGGCACTGAACGAACCGGATTCATTGACAATGTCTTTGTCAATCTGGAGAAAGGTTGTCTGCTTCAACGTTATCCTTACGATAACCTGAGCACTTGCGCGAAAGTAACCGTACAAGAAGGACAACAAATGGTATTCATGTCCGAAGGAATGTATTCAGACACCTTCCTTCCGGGTAGTCACACGCTAACCACCAATAATGTTCCTTTTCTCGAAAAGATTATGAACATTCCCTTTGGTGGGGGTTCTGCATTTAAGACGACACTATTCTGTGTCAGCACCAAACGTCAACGTTTCGCCGGTGATGATGCCGGTTGGGGCGTAGGTCTTACGATTCGCGATTACACCCTTTCGGATGAGGGTATCACTATCAAAGTGGGTGCCTACGGCAGTTACGAGTTCCGTATTACCAATGCTATCGCTTTCATTCGTGAGTATAGCGGTACTGAGCACGAGATTTGGTTGGACGATTTTGCCAAAGAGTTCTCCTCTGCGGTCAGCCAACGTGTTACACCTACGCTCAGTAAGTTCTTCAGTCAGCGCAAGGTGAGTATCACCGAAGTCAATAACTATCTCTTGGAGGTAGCCGATTTTTCTAAAAAGGAAATCAATGAGTACCTTGAAGACTATGGTATAGAACTCACCAAGTTCGATGTGGAAGGTATTAACCCCATTGAGAGCGATCCCAATTATCAAAAGATTCTTGAAGCACAGACCGAAGCCGGTGCGATGGACTTAGAGAGCCGTGCTCTGGCTCGCAAACGTCAACGCGAGGGGTATAACTACCAACAGGAGCGTCAGTTCGACGTAATGGAAACAGCTGCCGGCAACCAAGGTGGAGCCGGTCAGATGATGGGTGCCGGAATGGGCATCGGAATGGGCTTCGGTATGGGTGGCGCTTTTGGCGGTATGATGGGACAAATGGCGCAAGGCGCTATGAATGCACAACCGCAGATGACACCTCCTCCTATGCCGCAAGCGGTACAGATCTTTGTGTTTGTCAACAACCAACAAACCGGACCGTTTGATATGAACGGACTGAGCCAATTGGTAGCACAAGGTCAACTTACCCCCGCTACGCTCGTTTGGAAAGCCGGTCTGCCGCAATGGGCTGCTGCTTCTACATTACCCGAACTGAATGGCTTGTTTGCAGCACCGACGCCTCCGACGCCACCTGTGCCGCCTACACCTCCTACTGTTTAACCCTATAAAACGTACGATTATGAAAAATCCGCTTTATACTATTCTGACGCCTATCTTAACTGTAGGTGTCACCTTGCTTGGTTTCTTCTTGCTTAAACCTGCGGAACCAACGGCTTTGTATTGGATAAACATGGTGTGGCTCATTGCCCTTGAGGTGCTGTTCTTCGTTTGGTTACGGTGGGGACGGCTCAGTTCGCGTTTTGATGAAGAGCAGACCGTTCCTTTCCGTCTCTTTTTGGGAGTAATGACACTCTATTACATCATCGCATGTATTGTATGGATGATCTTCTTCTTTATCTGCGGAACAAAAGTTGGGCATACTTTACTTTGTATTCATTTCAACCTGCCCGATATCTTGGATACATGGCCGGAGATGTCCATACGAATTTACCTCTTTGGTATCCTTGCATTAACCGTTCTTTGGATAGTTGTTTCCAGTATTATGGGTCGTCACGA
>JAZLHD010000136.1:0-15082 GCA_045616645.1 Paludibacteraceae bacterium | reverse complement strand
TTAACCAATTCAACGACGTCTAAACATCTAAACTCCTAAACCACTAAACAAAAACCAAACCCTAACTATGAACCGAAACAGTCTCATACAATTAGCAATAGCGACCGCCCTTTGTCTTGCAGGTATTGCACTACTTTTCTTAGGCTTCGCTTATCCCCCCAAAGGCGAGATACACTCCTCCGTACTTATCGCCTATGGTGAGACCCTCACGTTCGTAGGTTCCTTACTCGGTATTGATTACCATTATCGCTATAAACAATAGTATATTCTTTACTTTAAAAGTAAATCATATAAGAATTTGGAATAGATTTTGGAATAGATTTTAAGTTAGATTTCTGAGCCGTTAGGCGCACGGCTCAGCCGATCGACTGAGAGAAACGAAGGAGAAATAAAAGAAAGGAATTTGTCAAATGATTTGGAATAGATTTTTAGTTTTGATTTCTATTGCGTTAGCCGTCGCAGGCTGCAAAACGCAACAAACCATTGCTCCTCTCGTTATCCGTGATTCTATTTCAATCACCTACAAACAAGGCACGGAACAACCTCTCTCCCTCCACAAGATAGAGGAACAGCCAACGCCCATAGGCGTTAGAGGAGCAGCGTCCCCACAAGTTCTGTGTAATCAGCCAAGGCTTGCCGGAGATAACTACAGGAGCTACGAGGTAGCGACTCGTTACGATGGCAAGCCGAGAAGCCTCCCCAACGGAGGAGGCGCAAAATCAGTGCAATCCGTGGAATCTGTGAGAGATATAAAAATCAGAGTGGACACGTTATTCGTTGAACGGTGGCACACAACCGAAGTGCCATCCCCACCCAAACCAATTCCACGGTTCTACAAAGATTGCACTTGGGGCTTCTTCATCCTCTTATTACTGATTATTGGACGCATAGCCCTAAAGATTTGGAAACAATTTTTCTTTCATAGTTAATAAATATAGGTAATGTCATAAACGAAGCGGACTGCCCGTGAGGGTCGTCCGCTTTGCTATTGATTACTGCGCCCACTCGCTTCCCTGTGCGCTCGTTTGGGCGGTGGCTCTGTAGAGCCAGCGTGACCGCAAGGGTCGCAATGACCATCAAAAAAAGACTCTTTTTCATTTATTTTTATGTACTATGTTTCAAATTCACTGCAAAGTTACACTTTTTTTTGCAGATAACAAAATTTTTTCGTAACTTTGCAGCAATATTTAACTACAATTAACTATATGACCCAAAAAATCGCAGCCGCAGGGAGCAATAGACAGTATAGTCGTATCACCAATGAACAAGGACAAACGTTCATCCACGTGGTCGGAACCAACCAAGAGGAAAACCACGCATTTATTACCTTAGCACGCCATTTCGCAAGCAAAGGGTTGCCCGTTCCGCAAATCCTTTCCGTCGCCGATGACGAGATGAACTATGACGTAACAGACCTCGGCGACACATCCCTCTTTGAGGCTATCGCAACCGGTCGGCAAAGTGGACAGTTCAACGATCAAGAGATAGCATTGTTAGACAAGACCATCCGCGCCCTCGTTCATATACAAGTAAAAGGAGCCGAAGGGTTAGACTGGAGCGTCTGTTTCCCTGTGCCCTCAATGGACAATCGCAGTATCTTCTGGGATCTCAACTATTTCAAATACTGTTTTCTCAAGGGAACGAAGATGGAGTTTGACGAAGTACGACTGGAAAAAGAGTTCGAGCGGTTAGCCGATAAACTGATTGGAAGCAGAGCTTCGACATCGGTTAACACACAAACCTTCCTCTATCGCGATTTTCAATCACGAAACGTGATGATCAAAGATGGCGAACCGTATTTCATTGATTTCCAAGGAGGACGCAGAGGTCCTATCTACTACGACTTGGCCTCTTTCCTCTGGCAAGCGAAAGCCGGCTTTTCCCCTACCCTACGCGAGCAACTGATCAAGAGCTATCAAGACGAACTGAGTAAGATTAGCGATATACGCTTTGAGCGAGAGACACTCGACTATTTTGTACTGTTTAGACTGCTACAAGTGCTCGGAGCCTACGGCTATAGAGGGTATTTCGAACGTAAACCGCATTTCTTGGAGTCGATTCCAATGGCGGTAAAGAGCCTACGTGAAATGCTGGCTACGGAACTCGGGGACGAGTTCCCATACTTAACTTCGTTGACCGTTTCACTGAAAGACCGCTGCGCTGAAAGACCGCTAACGCTGAAAGACCGCTGCGCTGAAAGGCCGATAGGCGGAAAGGGGCCCCTCAGCCTAACCATTTATTCCTTCTCGTATAAAAAAGGAATACCGGAAGACGAATCGGGCAATGGAGGCGGATATGTGTTTGACTGTCGAAGTACGCATAACCCGGGTAAGTATCCCGAATATAGCGAAATGACAGGATTGGATACACCGGTGATAGAGTTCTTAGAAAAAGATGGAGAGATACTGACGTTCCTGCAATCCGTTTGGGCACTGACCGACCATCATGTAGAGCGTTTCATAGAACGCGGATTTACCCACTTGCAGATTGCGTTTGGTTGTACGGGCGGACAACACCGCAGTGTCTATTGCGCTCAACGCACGGCAGAACATATCAAACAACGTTTCCCAAACGTACTTATTCACCTTATTCACCGCGAACGCGGGATAGACGAGAGACTATGAAAGCTATGATTTTTGCCGCGGGACTGGGCACTCGCTTACAACCCATCACCAACGATCGTCCCAAAGCCCTTGTAGAGGTTGGAGGAAAGACCTTACTACAATGGCAGATAGAGAAAGTACGCGATGCAGGCATTCGCGATATCTACCTCAATATCCACCATTTTCCGGACATGATCTTAGAGTACCTGCAAGCCAACGACTATTTCGACTGTCACCTCATGGTCAGTGACGAGAGAGAGAAACTGCTTGATACCGGAGGGGGACTTAAAAAAGTTGAGAGTTTAGAGTTGAGAGTTGAGAGAAGTTCTGAAGTTGAAAGTTTAGAGTTGAAAGACCGCTGCGCTGAAGGGTTATTGGCACTGAATGTAGATATACTGAGTAATATCGACTTGAAGGCATTGATAGCAGAGTACGAGAAAGATGGTATTAGTCGATTAGTGGTGAGTAAACGAGAGACCAGCCGATACCTATTGTTTGACGAAAGCCGGAAGATGATAGGCTGGGCCAATACTTCGACAGGCGAAATAAGACCGCCTTCGGCTGAAAGACCGCTAACGCTGAAGGATCGCTACGCTGAAAGACTCGCTTTTAGTGGGATGCAGGTATTAAGTCCTCGCGTGTGCGCGCGATTATTAGATAAGGAAGAAGACGTGTTTTCACTGATTGATTTCTATTTGGATATATGCGATAAAGAAATCCTCCAAGCATACGTGCCGGAGGATTATCAGATGTTAGATATTGGTAAGTTAGCAGTAATTCGGGACGGTCATGCAGAGCGCTTTGTGCAAACAATGAATCTCGCACGGTCCCATGAAATCCATTAAGATACCGTCCGCCTCAATGACGAGGTGTTTCTTAGTATCCAGTACAATATCTTTTGCCGTAAAGGTGTGAATCACATCCAACTCGGTTATTTTTCCCGTAAAGAGTTTGGGTATCGCTTGACAAATCTGCTTGAATGTAGGTTTGCCCACGAACATCGAATGGAAGACACCATCGCGCGGATCGGCATCGGGATTCTGTTTCATTCCACCACCGGAGAAAGGACCATTACCGATGTTCATGGTAAACAGTTTATCCTTAGTGATCACTTGTCCATCGGCCGTTAGGGTAACGGGCATCGGTTTATGACGAAAGACCGCTAAGAGCAAGCCGATAAGGTAATTGATATGGTGTGAACCGATATAGTATTTCAGCGGAAGAGCCTCCACACAAGTGACGGCATCTACACCAAAACCAACAGAGTTAATGAAATAGCGGTGGTGCTCTATACCATTGCGCCAATACGTGACACAACCCACATCGAGGGGCTGGCATTTGCCTTCCTCAAAGAAATAATGGAGGGAGCGTTTGAAGTCTTTGTTGAGTTTCCAGAACCGAGCCCAGTCGTTGCCCGTACCGCGAGGCATAAGTCCAAATTGTATTTTAGCGCGTTGTTCGGGGGTGATATTTGCCCGCATAATACCGTTAATGACTTCGCTGAGGGTACCATCGCCACCGAGGACGAGGATCTGGTCGTATCCTTTTTCTACTAATTCGCGTGCGAGTTCGAGCGCGTGATTAGCATATTTAGTAACGCGATAAGTAAAAGGCTGGTGACGCGCTTTCAACAATTTCCATAGATATAAGCGTTGCGCACGGAAAGCGCGTTTACCAGATTTCGGGTTAATGATTATTCCAAGCATATTAGTTTAATGGGTTAAGATTTTCGAAATCGGGTGCAAAGGTACAAAAAAAAACGCACATAACCAAACATTATGTGCATTTTTTTAATAATTCAACGATTTTTCTTATTTAAAGAACTCGCTTACTTTCTCATTTAACACAACTTCTTCATCGAAGATGTACGCACCGGTCTTCGGGCTCTTCACCATCTTAATGCATTTGGAGTGAGTACGACCGGCGTTGGTGGTATGCAGGGTTGCGACCGCTTTCTTTGCCATAGTTTACTTCGTTTTTAAATGATTACTTAATCTCCTTATGGATGGTGTAACGTTTGAGGAAGGGGTTATACTTCTTCAATTCGAGACGATCAGGAGTGTTCTTACGGTTCTTCGTGGTGATGTAACGAGACATACCAGGCACACCGCTGGCCTTTTGTTCAGTGCACTCAAGAATAACTTGTACACGTGCTTCTTTTGCTTTCTTTGCCATAGTTTAGTCCTCCTAATTATTCGTATAAATACCCTTTCTCGGCGGCCTGCTTAAGAGCAGCATCCAATCCGATTTTGTTAATTGTACGCAGGCCCGCTGCACTCACGTTCAGCTGGATCCAGCAATCCTGTTCTACCCAGTAGAACTTTTTGTGGAACAAGTTCACATCGAAGGTGCGCTTAGTGTGGCGCTTCGAGTGCGATACATTGCATCCACCCACGGCTTTCTTGCCGGTAATTTGACAAATCTTAGACATGATATATATAAATTAAATTATTATTTTCAAGCTCAGCGCAGACTACTCCACGCGAAAAATCGTGCAAAATTACTACATTTTTTTCAAATGAGCAAATATTTTTGCATTTTTTTTTATTTTTTTTTAAAATTGCTTGCGTATATCATTTTTTTTCACTACCTTTGCATCGTTTTTCGAGAGGTTCTCTCGGTTTTCCTTTGAAATTATATTTTAGATTTATGCAGTATGATATGAAAAAACTCGAGCGTATGTCGCTCGAAGAGTTACGTGAAGTGGCAGACTCTTTGGGTTTGAAGACCCGTCGTAGTCAGACCCCTAAGATGATTGCGTATAGTATTTTGGATGCACAAGCCGATCGTCGTGCCGTAGAGGTACAAGCCCGAGAGGCCGGTAAGCGCGAACGCATACGTATCGGTAAGAAAGCAGAGAAAGTAGAGACACAGGCGTTGGAACAAAAAATAGCCATCGCTACAGTAGGTAATGAGCACGAGACGCTGAACGAGTTACAGAACTCGCAATCGAAGGTGACACACCGCAAGAACCGCACCGTGACCGCAGTAGAGGCACGCAAGCCGTTGCAGCAGATTGAGACGAAGTTGTCGGAAGATGCTCCTTCTTCTGAAATAAATGTCCCGAAGGTTGTTGAAAGCGAGAAGACGGAAACAGAAGAACCCAAGCCTCAGCCTAAGAAAAGGGGAAGAAAGCCAAAAGTTAAGGTAGCGGAGCAGACCGCTAACGCAGAAATGCCGCAAGTGGAGCCGGAGAAGCCACAGGTAGAGGCGGAAAAAGTACAGGTAGAGCCGGAGAAGCCACAGGTAGAGGCGGAAAAAGTACAAGTAGAGCCGGAGAAGGCACAGACCGAACCGGTTGAAAAACCGGCGGCACCTGAAAAACAGGAAGAAATACCCTTGAGTTTGGGCGAGAATGTGATTGCGATGGGTACCTTAGAGAGTGTACAAGATGGTTATGGCTTCCTTCGCTCTGCCGATTACAACTATCTTTCTTCGCCTGATGATATCTATGTTAGTCAGCAACAAATCAAGCAATATGGTTTGAAGACGGGTGATACCGTAGAATGCACCATTCGCATCAACAAAGAGACGGACAAATATTTCCCCTTGGACAAGGTGATTCGCGTTAATGGTCTTGACCCCGAGCAAGCGAAGCGTCGTACCGCGTTTGAGAATCTAACGCCTCTCTTCCCTGATGAGAAATTTAAGTTATGCAAAGGCGACAAGAGTGACCCCTTAAGTGTGCGTATCATTGACTTATTCGCCCCTATTGGTAAAGGTCAACGCGGTCTGATTGTGGCTCAACCAAAGACAGGTAAAACGGTGTTGCTCAAAGAGATTGCCAATGCTATTTCGGCTAATCATCCGGAAGTCTATATGATTGTGCTCCTCATTGACGAGCGTCCGGAAGAAGTGACGGACATGGCTCGCAGCGTTCAAGCCGAAGTGATTGCTTCGACATTCGATGAGCCGGCAGAGAACCACGTTAAGGTTGCCAATATCGTACACGAGAAAGCCAAACGATTGGTAGAGTGCGGTCACGATGTAGTGATTCTCTTGGACTCGATTACTCGTCTCGCCCGTGCGTACAACACGGTTGCGCCCGCTAGTGGTAAGGTGTTGTCCGGAGGTGTGGAAGCCCAAGCGCTTCATAAACCCAAACGTTTCTTCGGTGCCGCGCGAAACATTGAGAATGGAGGCAGTCTAACGATTATTGCCACCGCCCTCACTGAGACGGGAAGTAAGATGGACGACCTTATCTTTGAGGAGTTCAAGGGAACAGGAAACATGGAGTTGCAGTTGGATCGTAAGTTATCGAACAGACGTATCTTCCCTGCCGTTGACATCCCTGCTTCAAGTACGCGTCGTGATGACTTATTATTACCCGATGATGTACTAAGTCGTATGTGGCAGATCCGCAAACAACTGAGCGATATGAACGGCACAGAAGCCATGGAAAAACTGAAATCGTATATGGAACGCACCAACGATAATGATGAGTTCCTGCTTGCCGTCAACGGAGCGAGGTAATTTAGTGTAGAGTGGAGAGTGGAGAGTGTAGAGTAGCCGTCTAGTTTATAAGTTTAGAGTTTAGAGGATGAATATTCTAATTATCAATGGACCAAACCTAAATCTGCTGGGAAAACGGGATACGCAGACCTATGGTACTAAGTCGATGGAGTCGGTTATGATTGAACTCCAACAAGCTTGGCACGATATTTGTTTTACCTATAAGCAGAGTAACCACGAAGGGGATATCATTGATTGGTTGCAAGCTTGCGGCTTGCACCAATCGCAGTTTAGAGTGGAGAGTTTAGAGTTTAGAGATTATGATGGTATAATCCTCAACGCGGGCGGGTACACGCACACGAGTATAAGTATAAGGGATGCGGTAGAAGCATGTACCGTTCCCGTAGTAGAAGTACATATAAGTGACATTTTGAATAGAGAACTTTTCCGAAAAGTAAGTTTATTAACAGACGTGTGTCAACACACCATCATCGGTCATGGTACCGATGGATATAAAGAAGCAGTGCAATGGTTAATCGAACATCAATAGTTATCTTCCTACTGTTCTCCACTATCGCCCTTTGGGCAGAGAATGGTATTACCGGTAAAGTTTTCGATGCCGGTTCAAGGCAACCCATCGACTTTGCCAATGTCAGCGTTACCTTAACTAACGATTCTGTTCCCTTAACAGGTATAACCACCAATTCAGATGGTTCTTTCCTATTAGAAGGATTGAAAAAGGGGACGTATACCTTACACGTCTCTTTCATGGGCTATAAAGAGGCCAAGAAAGCTGTGGACTACAAAGGAGGCAACTTAGATGTAGGCAAAATCATGTTACGTGAAGACACGCGTGCGTTGGAGGAAGTGGAAGTGGTGGCACAAGGTTCGAACATGCGATTTGAGTTAGACAAGAAAGTGTTTACTGTAGATCAGAACATGGCGAATGCCGGTGCCAGCGTGACGGATGCGTTAGCGAATATCCCGACCATTGATGTGAACGAGCAAGAAGGTACTATCTCCCTTCGTAACTCGGAAGATGTGGAGATTTGGATTAATGGCAAACCGGCGGGATTGACGGCGGATAACCGCGCGGATATCTTGAAGATGATGCCGGCAGAGTCCATCAAAGAGATTGAGATTATCACCAATCCCTCCGCCAAGTATTCGCCCGAAGGAACGGCAGGAATCATCAACCTTGTGACCAAAAAGAACCGTCAAGCCGGTTATTATGGTTCGGTGAGTTTGGACTTGCGATACGCCTTAGCGAAACCTTGGCCTCCCTATCCCGGAGGACGGTTAGGGTTCAACCTCAATTTCAACAAAGGGATTGTGGATGGGTATGTCAGCGTAGGTTACAATCGTGGATTTGGTAATGGTTCGAGTAAGTCAGACCGATACAATATCGCTCGTAATACCGCAGGAGACACCACTGGTATCACGCGGTTAATCAAAGATGGGCGAAATCAACATAATCATGGTGGAATGTTCCTTCGTGGCGGATTGGATTTCCACGTAACGGAGCGTAGTACGATTGGTATCAGCGGTTTTGGGATGCTTAATATCGACCCCACAAAAGATAAGACGAATGGTTGGTTTAGTAATAACAACTATTCGCCTGCCCATTATTGGGAATACGAAGTCGATCCTGCAAGTTTTGTTCAACCGCAGTCTGCTGACAACAAAGAAACGCTCTTCAACGAATACGAGCGTAACCAAAAAGGAAAAGGCTATAGTCCGGGTGGGAATGCGATGATTGATTGGCGTTTTGAGATCAATGACCATCATTATTTCCAAGCCAGTGCGCAATACAACCAATGGAACTGGAATAATGATCAGCTCTATGAGCAGATCAACCACCCCGTAGATGGTAGTTTATCGGACACCACCTACGATGATCAGACCAACAAGAACAAAGACCAGTACCTCCAACTCAAAGCCGATTACGAATGGAAACCGACGAAGCAAAGTCGTTTGGAAGCAGGTTGGCAGACGAGTTTAGCTTGGCGTAACACGTACGCTAATGCGTGGAACGGGAAGGACCGAGACCCCAATCAACAAGCAAGGCTTATCTTTAACGATTTCACGAATAACGAGCAGACACACGCCCTCTATATCACATACGGCAATCGGTTCTGGGATAAGTTCGCTGTACAGGTAGGTTTGCGCGGAGAGTATTTTAAGCGCCATCTGTCGTCAGATTACTATACAGCTAATCATGCAGACAGTCTAACCACAGCCACGCAGGACACCTCTTATTTCCAAGTCTTCCCGAGTGTGTATTTGAGTTATGACTTTGGTAGCGGGCACGAATTGCAATTGAATTACACCCGTCGTATTGACCGACCGAGGGGACATCAGATTAATCCAAGAAAGGACATCTCCGATGTTACGAACATCTCCTATGGTAATCCCAATTTGATGCCGCAATACTCCTCAGCTCTTGAACTTAATTACCTCAAGTCGTGGGAGATGCATACCCTATCAGTAGAAGCCTTCTATCGCTTCACCAATGACGTAAGTCAGCGTGTTAGTTACATGGGACCCAGTGATAATGCCAACGGACAAACGATGTACACCACCTTTACCAACTTAGGCAAACGCCACGCTGCCGGTTTGGAGATTGCGGCAAAGGATAGGTTCTTACAGGATAAGATTCAGCTCAACACCTCCATTAGTGGTTATTACAACCGTCTCGATGAGGCGACTTATACGCCTGTTCTAAATGAGAAGAAGTTGGATGATGTTATTTTGCCGATGAAGAACACGTTTGTGTTCACGGCGAACCTTTCGGTACAATTCCTATTCACGAAGACGTTCTCGGGACAGGTACGTGGTCGTTATTCGTCTCCGCGCGTAGTGGCACAAGGTATGTCAAGTCATCATTATAGTATAGACCTCGGATTGCGTAAGACCTTCCTTGATCGTAAGTTAGCTCTCGCCCTTAATATTAGGGACTTGCTTAACTCCCGTTCACGCAGTAACATCACCGAGACCGAAGGTGTGTTCTGGCAATGGTCAGAGAACCGCTGGAACTCGCGCGAGATATCGCTTACCGTTTCGTATAATTTCGGAAATAACCAGCCCAAGAAACCGAATAAGCACCAGTTTAGCGGTGACGACAATAGCATGGGTGGTGGTTTTGAAGACACATCGGAGTATTAGTTTAGAGTGTAGAGTTTAGAGTTTAGAGTATCGAGAAGCCGTCTAGTTTATAAGTTTAAAGAAGTTGAGAAGTATAAAGTTTATAGGTATTGTAGGGCTATTGTTTTTGGCAGCAAACACGATGGCGCAAGAAGGGCAGAACAACCCATACGCGGATGATAAACTCATTCACTTGGGGTTCTCTATTGGTGTGGATTTTGGTGGGTATGGTATACGAGAATCAGAAATAGTGCAAGATGTTAATGGAGTGTCCTCTTTGATTCATGCACGAACCTCTTCCGTTGGACCGGGCTTTGCTGTAGGGTTCATTACAAACTTAAGATTATGTAAGTTCCTCGATTTGAGGTTTTGTCCATCTATTCACTTCGGTGAACGTTCGATTACGTTCAAGGCCGAAAACCCTAACGTTCAATTCATTGACCCACAAACATCCTCGCCTACAACGACTCCGAATATCTACACTAATAGTGACTGGGCTATCCCGATGGATATCCCTTTGTATCTAAAGTTCTCTGCAGCACGCGAAAGCAACTATCGTCCTTACGTGATTGCAGGAGGTGGGGTGAGTGTGAATGTGAATAGTTTTAGTAAGCAACGCGCTATATGCACCAACTTATTGGATTATTTCTTTGAGATTGGCTTTGGCGTCGATACCTATTTTAGGTGGTTTAAGTTCTGTCCCGAATTGAAATACCATATTGGTTTCAATAACCAACTCTACCCCGACGCTCAACAAGCGGAGTGTACCGAACGTTACTATATGGGCAGTATCAATCACTTGACGAACCACGTTATTTCGCTGGTTTTTAACTTTGAATAAACATGAATATCTTTCAGCGCAGCGGTCTTGCAGCGATAGCGGTCCTGTTGATTTTTGCAGCAACGGCTTGCCAAAACGAACGGGTGAGTACGGATACGTCCTTGCGTTTAACTTTCTCGGTGGATACATTGCGATTTGATACCGTGTTCACTACGGTGGGTAGTGCCACTAAGTCCGTCACGATTTACAATCCCAATAAGAACGCGGTCATCATTGATGCCGTGACGCAAGATAAGGGAAAATATTTCTTTATCAATGTAGATGGAGAAACGCAAACAGAAAAGATGTACGCACAAATCAACGGAGGCGATAGTCTGATTATGTTTGTAAAGGTACAGATTGATCCGCAAGACCAAAACACACCGGTACTGGTAGAGGATGCCGTTCGGTTCTCAATGAATGGCAATCAGTTTGTTTTAACGTTAGAGGCTTACGGACAAGATGTGGTTAAGATTCAGTCCCCTACCCGTTGCACTACATACGAGGAATATACATTCACGAGCGTCAAGCCGTACCTTATCTTCGATACGGTTCGTGTGACGCAATCGTTAGTGATGGAATCGGGTGCCCGGCTTTATTTCCACAACGGAGCATGCTTGATGGCGGAAGGCGCTGTTTCCATTGGAGGAGGTTTGTGTATCTCTGACCGCATTGACCAACTCTTTGAGAAAGTGCCTTACGCATACGCTGCCGGCGGATGGGATGGTTTTTATCTTATCCATCATGAGGGAGGTCCAAGCGAATATACTATCAATGGGTTAGAAGTGGTGAGCGGCATCAACGGACTGCAACTCATCAATGCTGATACTAGCAGCCTCTCTGCCTCTCTGCCTCTCTGCCACTTAACGAATAGTCGCATCCATAACCACACAGGCAATGGACTGACGGTTCGCAATATGGATGTAGAGGTAAGTAATACAGAGATCAGCAACTGTGCCGCTTATTGTGTGTATCTGATGGGCGGCAAGCACACGTTTGTGCATTCCACGATAGCGTCTTATTTCAACTCTACGAATGTGCGTATCCAGTCGGTGCCGAATAAAGGGTTGAGTGCAGTTTATGTGAATAATGCGGATAGTCTGCCGAAAGTGACGGCGGAGTTTATGAACTGTGTGATTGATGGGATGGGCAATCATAACTTGACGTGGGCAGATACGATCACGGCGGATTATGAGGGTCGTATCTTTGGCAACTACCTCAAATCCGACAGCCTCCCTACTCCTCTACTCCTCTACTCCTCTACTCCCAACATCTATTGGCAGCGGAGTGATACGGCTCGTGTGTTTAAGAATACGTTTTTTGAGTATAATGTCTATACGTATTACGATTTCCATTTGGCAGAGAACTCTCCTGCTCGTGGCATAGCGGATTCGGCGATAGCGGTATTGTATGATACGGATCGAGAGGGTTTGCCTCGCACTGCCTCTCACGCCTCCGCCGGTTGTTACGAAAAGTAAAAAGTCCCAACGGCTCACGACTTTTTGGCAGAAAAATGCATTTTTATTTGGTCATTTCAAATATTTTTTGTAATTTTGCAGCACAAAACTGCAAAATAAGAAATACTATGCCAGAGATTTGTAATTTTTATGGTATTTCCATTTACATGTATATGAATGAGCACCAGCCACCTCACTTTCATGTAATTTATGGTGAATACGAAGCAGAAATCACTATTAAGGATGGTGTTGTTACAGGCTCGTTGCCTCGTCGTGCATTACGTATGATTTACGATTGGTTGGATACTCATCAAGAGGAATTGATAGCCAATTGGGAGCGCTTGGAGAATCATCAAGCACCGGTAAAGATAGACCCTTTAAAATAACCGACTATGAATAAACTCATTAAAATCATCAAGGCAGAATATGTGAATAATTACAATCTGCGTCTAACCTTTAGCAATGGCGAGATTAAGATTTTTGACTTTTGGCCATTGGCTCAAGAAGGTATTTGCGTAAAGTTGCAAGATAAAGAATATTTTAGGAATTTTCGTTTAGATCCATGGACAGTTGATTGGAATAACGAAATCGGTTTTGCTCCCGAATATCTTTACGAGCACGCCATTATTGCGTAACCTCTCGTTTTGCCAAACGTAAAGTCGCTCCGGCGACAGCGATAAATACCATCGCTCACCGATGTAAAACAGTGAGGACATAGCGCGTTTAGCTAATAACTAATCGCGAACGGCGTTTACTAACGCTTGTTATCGACTATTGAAACGTAGGAAATTTCAAAATTGTCGTTCGAGAACAAGTAGGTAGTAGATGCTCATGGGTGTATTATACCTATGCCATTGTGCATGGTTAATATACACACGTGGGTTTCTAATTGCTTATTCGACGACAAGGTTTTTCCTACGACCCCAATAGCGGATAAGCAGAGCAGAAATCCGCGTTTTTTATTTCCTAATTGTAATAATAAACGTAGCACGTAAGCGCCAAGCCTACGTGCTTTATGTGTGTGCAAACATCGGTAGCACTTCGTTGGATGTACGTAGGATGTAGAGTGTTGATAAATTTGATAAAACTGATAAAAATGAAAATTATTAATCGATTTGTTTCTTCTCGTTGGGATTTGGCGTTCCTTAAAGAAAGTTTAGAAGACATCGTGGCTAACAAACGAATTCATTTCATCTCTGTTAAGAATCCTTTTAGAGATAAGTATTGGTTTGCAGATCCTTTCGTTTTAGATGTTACGGATGATTCAATTTATCTTCTTGTAGAGGCAATGCCGTCCGATAATCATAAAGGGGTCATCGCAAAACTAACTGTTGACAAGAAGACAATGACTATCACAGATGTACAACCATTATTGGACGAAACATGGCATCTAAGTTTTCCCAATATCATTCGACGCGATGGACGCATTTTTGTGTATCCCGAATCAGCAAATAGTGGACATCTATATCTTTATGAATTAAAGAGTAATAATCAGGGCAAGGAATTTTTAGAGAGAAAAGATACCCTTTGTGATGACATTATTTGGGATACGGATATTAATGACTTATTTGATCAAAATTTGCTCTTTACTGCTCATCAAAATAATCATTATCTTGATATATATCTATGGAATGGTTCTGTAAAACGTTACGAATATTCGACCTCTCTCCATAGTTCGCGTCAAAATATGAGGTTAGCAGGTGCGTTATTCTCTCTTAATGGAAAGGTGTATATTCCCACACAAATAAGTGGTTATACTTATGGACAAGCGGTAGAGATACAAGAAATCAGCAAAAATGATTCGTGGGCAATTAAGCCATTGCGCCAAATTAAACCTCCATTTGGTTTGCTGACAGATGGATTGCACACCCTTAATTCGTATAAGGGAGTGACTGTCGTTGATATTCATAAGCAGAATAATTTATTGAGTTTAATCGTATCAAAACTCGTCATTCTAAAGAAAAAGATACGTAATCGTTGTAAATAATACGAATATGAAAGATTTAATGAAACATAAATTTATTGTCATTGGCGGAGATGCCGTTAATGCTTTAGGTGTTATTTGGAGTTTAGGGAATGTGGGCATTAAATCCTATATCCTTGGTGAATGGGAACCTCAGCACAAAGCCGCGTTAAGCAAAAGTAAATATGTTGAATCCATAGATATGGTACAGAATAATGAGGATATATATCGAGTTCTAATGGATAAATTTGGAAATGAAGAATATAAACCTTTTCTTTTTTTCACATGGGAACATCATGAAGCATTCATTGATAAACACTATAATGAATTGAAAGATAAATTTTATTTTTACAATGCAGGTTGTCAAGGCTCAATAAATCGCTTATTAAGCAAGAGTTTCCAATGTGAATTAGCAGCTGAATGCGGCATTCGAGTACCACAACACATAGTGGTTTCAAAAGGAGCATTGAATCATGGCATCTCCTATCCAATAATTACTAAAACTCACTAGTGTCTACTAAAAAAAATAACAATTAAAAATCATCAAATAATAACGGTTCATTAAGAGCCAAATGGTCTTTGTCATCTTGAAAATTAGATTTACAGAATAGGTCAACTAGTGGAGTTGTATCAGTAAGTGAGA
>JAZLHD010000135.1:0-1229 GCA_045616645.1 Paludibacteraceae bacterium | reverse complement strand
TTGGCACCTCGATGTCGGCTCGTCGCATCCTGGGGCTGAAGCAGGTCCCAAGGGTTTGGCTGTTCGCCAATTAAAGCGGCACGCGAGCTGGGTTCAGAACGTCGTGAGACAGTTCGGTCCCTATCCATCGTGGGCGTAGGAATCATGAGAGGATCTGTTCCTAGTACGAGAGGACCGGAATGGACGCACCACTGGTGCAACTGTTGTCGTGCCAACGGCATAGCAGGGAAGCGAAGTGCGGATGGGATAAACGCTGAAAGCATCTAAGCGTGAAACCCACCTCAAGAATAAGGTTCCCATTCCTAAAAGGAAGTAAGACTCCTGGCAGACTACCAGGTGATAGGTCATCGCTGGAAGTGTGGTAACACATGCAGGTTGATGATACTAATAAGTCGAGGGCTTGATTTCAAGACTGAGACGAAAGGTTGAAGAGACGACTCAAGAGACTCTATGCGATGTGCAGTTGTGAAGGTGCGCGGGAAAATGATACGATTTCCGGTGGCAATGGCGTAGGGGTTCCACCTGTTCCCATACCGAACACAGAAGTTAAGACCTACAGCGCCGAAAGTACTTGGCTGGATACGGCCCGGGAGGATAGGTCGCCGCCGGATTCCAATAGAGGCACTCCATTAGGAGTGCTTCTTTTTTGTTTTCCTTATGGAAAAGTATTGAAATAGAAATGAAAAGATGATAACATGATTAGCGAGGCATATGTGATATAACATGAAGTGATTTTGATAATGATAACAGGAGAAGAAAGAGGGAATAGTATATGGCACGTTATAGCGTAAACAACTATACAGTAGAAACATTGCTTTCAAATATTAAATCGGGTAGTATAGCGATTCCGGAGATGCAACGCCCGTTTGTTTGGGATGGAAGCAAAGTAAGGGATTTGATAGATTCGTTATACAAGGGGTTCCCGGTTGGATATATCATTATTTGGCAAAACCCTGATGTAAAACTGAAAGATGGAACGATGGCAACTGGAAAACAAGTGATAATTGATGGTCAACAACGTATTACTGCCTTATCCGCAGCAATCGTCGGAAATGAAGTGCTTGATGATCACTATAAATGGAGACGTATTGCGATTGCATTTAATCCAATTGAAGAGAAATTTGAAGTGTCAAATACTGCGATTGATAGAAGTAGCAGATGGATAGCTGATATTGCTCCAGTTATGGAACCGACATTTAATATTTTCACCTTTGTTATTGAATATTGCA
>JAZLHD010000134.1:0-3857 GCA_045616645.1 Paludibacteraceae bacterium | reverse complement strand
CACCTACGATTTAGTCAAAGGCACTACCACCCTCAACTACAACGACCTCTATATCACCGACGGCAGTTATACACTCGTCATTGCCGGCTGCGACAGCACAGGCAAACGCACCGGAGAGTTCTTCACACGCTCCTTCTCGTTACCCACTCGCGTTGCAAGAGAGTTCGACCTCTGCGGACAAGCTACAGGCAAAACAGCGGATCCGTTCTTTTATCTATGGAAGAAAGACAAGGCAATACGGCATATACCCTGCTCCGATTGGGATAGTATTCGTATTGATGAGATAGAAGAACCCGTCAATCCATATATTGAAGGCTTCGAGTTCAGTTTTGAGTATAACGAAGCGACAAATATCGTGAAGATTATCCCCACCCTTATGGATGAGCCGTATATATGGTGCTTGGAGAACGAGTATCGCGTTCAGCAAGCCGGAGGTGTAGAGCGGATGTGGCAACTCAATGCACCTATCAATGTGAAGAATGGGTTTATAGATACAGGGGAGAGTTATTGCAATCTTAACTATGAGATTTGGATGCCCGGAACGTACTATTTGATGGTTGCCGGATACAAGGATGGGCAGACTTCTCCTGTCTTTTCTTACAAAATTACACAAAAATAGCAAAAAAATTTGCATATATTAGAAAAATGTTGTACCTTTGCAGCGAAAAAGTTGTAACGAAAAAATCGCTATGCCAAGAAATCCTTTTATAATCAGTGGTTACGAAGGTAAAGAGTTCTTCTGTGATCGAGAAAAAGAAACGCTCAATTTGCGCGAAGCTCTGTTTAATGAGCGCAATATTGTGCTTATTAGTCCGCGCCGCATGGGTAAAACCGGACTGATTCACCACTTATTTGCGTCTATCCCATCATCAGAAGCCTATTGTATCTATACAGACATCTACAAAACGGAGAATTTGCGTGATTTTATTGAGAGTTTAGGACGAGCCATTATGGGTCAGTGCGGGAGTCCAAGTACACGCGAGAGAGTGATGCAGATGATACAAAGCCTACGTTTCAGTTTTTCTACGGATGCTATTACCGGTCAGCCGGAGATTGGAGTTCAACTTGCCTCCCCTCAACCGGAGTTGAGTTTGGCTCAGATTTTTGCCTATATGGAGAAAGCAGATAAGCCGGTCTATTTAGCTATTGATGAGTTTCAGCGAATCTCGGATTATCCCGAGAAAAACATAGAGGAGATTTTGCGGACGTATATTCAGACGCTTCATAATGTTCACTTTATTTTCTCGGGCAGCCAGAAACACATGATGATAGATATTTTTTGTTCTGCCAAAAGAGCTTTCTATCAAAGTGCTCAAATGATGCAACTTGACGTTATTGATGAGGCAGCCTATTTCTCTTTCTGTCAACACCACTTAGAGCAACATGGTCAGACACTGAATGAGGACGATTTTCATTTCTTATATCACGCGCTTTTCCGCCATACATGGTATATTCAATCCGTAATGAATCGTTTATATGCCTCTCAAGTGGAGCTAATAACTACGGAGACGATTCAGCAAACCATCAGTAAGTTAGTGCAAGAGAATCAGTTTGTATATCAGAACTATTGCGGTTTGTTAGCTCCTAATCAATTACGCGTGTTGCGCGCGATTGCTAAAGAGGGAGAAGTTACGGAACCCTCTGCGCAGGAGTTTATCGCTAAATATCGTTTATCGGCTTCCAGTACCGTACGAAGTGCATTAAAAGTGCTTATTGACAAAGAATTTGTATATGAACAAGAGGGGAAATACTCTGTTTATGACCGCTTCTTTGGTTTATGGTTAGTATCCTCCAACTTATAAATTGACAATAATTTGTAAATCCGAGTGGAGAAAAACTTACAAAATTACACAAAAATAGCAAAAAAATTTGCATATATCAAAAAAAAGTAGTAATTTTGCAGCGAAATTGTGACTAACGCCCCAAAAGGGGAGACAAAACGCAAATACACGCGGGAATAACGCGGGTACAAATAACACTATTATTAACTATTTAAAAACAAACAATTATGAAGAAATTCTTCTCATTGCTATGCGCTACTTTATTAGTCTTTAGCGCAAGCGCTGCTCCTCAAGCAAAGAAGGCTGAAATTGCAAAGAAAGCCCCCGTTGCTGTAGAGCAAATGCAGAAAGTTCAGTTTGAAAAGGCTCAGTCTGCTAAGACTCTTTCCTTGGAGAACGTTCAACTTTCCAATCAACTCGGTGCCACTCCGGCTCTGAAAGTCACTAACCAAAAGGCTCAGGCTCCGGCAGTGAAAGCCAACAACCAAAAAGTTGCTAAAGCAAACAAACAGATGGTTCGCCGCTCCGCAGCCACCGCTAAAAAGGTTGCTAAGGCTCCGCAAAACACCACCATCACGATTGGCACATTCTCTCCTGCCACTTATGAAGGTGAGTATTATGTTACTTTGACGGACGCTAACTCTACCACACAATTCTACTTTGACTTTGACACCTCTGTAAATCCTTTCGAGGTAGGTAAGACCTACACATTGGATGACATGATTGCTGATTATGTTGCTGTGGGTGACAAGGACGATTGGTATGCATGGGATCCTGCTACTGCTGCTACCTATACAGAGACATTGGACGAAAAAGGTCTGACTCACATTGTAGCTTCGATGACGACCGAAAGTGGTGAGACGTATGACCTTACCTACGATCAACCCGAGCCCCAAGACATCAATGTTACGGCTGTAGATTGGTATTACGATGGCGATTACTACGATGTTTATGTATATTCGGAAACTACCACCTACCTCTTTGAGTTGAAAGAAGACTTGGTATATGGTAAGGCCTACACCTACGCTGACATGGTTCCTACTTGGGTATGCACCTTAACCAGCGGAGGCTATCCCGACATTACGGCTACCGATGCTACACTGACCGTTACCAAGGACGAAGCAGGTTTGGTACATATCGCAGCTATGATGGTTCTCAGTGGGGATACCTATAAAATCGCTTACGATGAGAAACCTTTCGAACCCAGTGGCAAGAAGATTGAAGTTAATGGTACGGACTTGAATGGTCGTTATTTGAGTAGTTATGGTTTCTACCTCTATACCGCAAAATGGGGAGACTACACCGTACAATTGGCATTTGATGCAACCGAAGAGAAAGCCGCATACACCAATGAGGATTTCATTGCTAATTATGGTTTAATCTACTCTGATGATGATCAGATTGAATTATTCAAATTGGCTTCTGAAAGTATCACCATCACTACGACCGAGACGACTAAGACTCTTGCCGGTAGTATCTATGCTAAGAACGGTGACGAGTATGTTTTGAACCTCGTTTATGAGAAACCCGCTGCAAAGGAGATTTTCGTTAACGTTGCTAATGCTACCCTTACCAATAAACTTACTGCCGGTTTCTGGACGATTGATGGTCAAACCACTGACAAGAACAATAGTTTCAGCATCTATTTCATCAGCAAAGCGCTGCAAGGCACTTTCACTGATGTAGCACAATTTGATGCTTATTCCACTTGGGTAAGCGACAAGTCCACCGGTTCGAATGTTTATTACGAGAACCTGAGTGCTGTTAATCTTACCTCCGCTGTTGTTGCTGATAGTTTGGTAATTGAAGGTACTTTGAACTTAGCTGACTATAATGGCAATGCAGCTATCGTTACCGTTTATATCACCACTCCTTTCACTCAAACTTGGGGAGACTGGGCTGACTTTGCTCCGTTCGATGTGAATACGGGTAAATATAACTTCGTTGGTTTTGGTGCTTATACCCAAACAGGTGTTCAAGTTTTAGAGCGTAAGGACAATACCGGTTTGAAACAATACACCCTCAAGAACTGGGGTAAAGGTTACTATAGTGCAAACGGAATGGATTTGATTCTTA
>JAZLHD010000133.1:0-6481 GCA_045616645.1 Paludibacteraceae bacterium | reverse complement strand
TTTATCAATGTTCGGCAATGCACCGAACTTGCATAAAAATCAAGGGCTAAAAGAACACTATTTCAAAGATCTCTTGCTATACGGACTTAAAGCTGCCGCCTAGCACTATTATAAAGTCAAATTTTTAACGAACTATTGTATGGATATAAGATTAGATAAAGCATAAAGCGGAATTATTTTAACATAATATTGGCTGCCATCATCCTTCAAAACATCCAAATGTGCAAAGTTTTCCAACGAGGAGCGCACCGCTAATGAATGTCCCGATTTGTTCATGAATACTCGTAAGCTTTTCATTTTTCCGGATGTTCCGGCTTTTACCTCCCAGGGAACGATCTTTCCATCAATAGTCAGTAAATAATCCACCTCTGAAGTAGTTCCATTAGCTAAATTTTCCCAATAATATAAATCATTTTGGACTTTATTTGAACCATATTTGAGTAACTCCCAACCGGCTATCATTTCCGTCAAACTTCCTTTATTTACAATGTCTTCTACATCTCCTGAAAGTATCATTTCCACCCAATCGGCAGATCCACCTAAATCCAAATCCAATATACGGAGCAATAAACCACTATCCAAGTAGATATACTTATTGAATTTATCATTAATTTCTGCTCCTAAAGGTATTCCGTTTCCGGATGAATGATGAACACATTTAATTAGTCCTGCATCCTGTAACATTGATAATGCTTGCTTAACCTTGTTACTTCTATAATCACCCACTACCCTATTATACACAAATTTGTGTCCGATTTGCATCACTACGCTATTAAGTGTATTACGTAATAAGGTCGGATTTATTTTATCTCCATACTTGACAAAATCGTCATAATATGTTTGTTGAATATCTTCCAATTCCTCAACACATGTTTGATAATTATGCGTTTTTGTCCACGTTGCCACCACAGCCGGCATGCCACCCACTATCATAAAGGTTCGAAATTGCTGAACCAACTCTTGATGTAATGTTTCAAACAATGGAGTTTGTTCATCTGCGTGTTGTTTTGCCTCAACCCAAGCAGGTTTATTATTAGCCATTAAGAACTCGTCAAAAGACATTGGATACATAAACAACGAACGTATCCGTCCCACGCCAAAAGAAGAAAGGCGATGCAAACTAAATTCTAATAAAGAGCCGGCAGCAATCACATGCAAATCCGGAAAATCTTCCTTGAATGCCCATAAAGACCTTATTGCAGACTCACAGGCTTGAATCTCATCTAAAAACAACAGCGTTTTTCCGGCAACAACAGGTGTATTATAAATTATTCCCAAACGATTAACTAATTCATGGACATCTTGTATAGAATCAAATAGAGACTTAATATTTGATTGTTTTTCAAAATTTACCTCTATACAATAATTGAACATTTGAGCCATATTTCGTATGGCGCTTGATTTTCCCACTTGTCGAGCCCCACGTAACAATAGTGGTTTATGAGATTCACTTTGTGCCCACTCTGCCAAAGCAGAATCTATGTGTCTTGGAATGTAGTTCATTGCAGCATTTTGTATTTATATAGAGCAAAAGTTGAACAATATTTGCTAAATTAAAGACGAATAATCGTGTCTCTTTTGTCAAAATCAAGTGCAAAGGTACAAAATATTTTTGATATCTCCAAATTTAAAGCAAATATTTTTCTAAAATTCGCAATAGTATTGCAGATTTTAGATATTTTTCCTCCATTTCTAATGCGTTATTCTGTAAAAACTAAGCACTAACCACTAACCTCTAACCTCTCAGCCCATCCGCCTTTCTGCCTCTCCGCCTCTCCGCCTCTCCGCCCTTAGGCAGCCCCGCTGCCGCTCCTTAGCAAACTCCGTTTGCGCTCCTTAGCCCCCAACGGGGGCGCTCCTTAGCGAGCTCTGCTCGCGCTCCTTTCCGCCTCTCCGCCTCTTTCACTTTCACTTTCCACTAAAAAACAACACTCGCTGCATAAAGTGGAATATTGGTTATTTGATTTTGCTGCAAATAAGGTTTTAAAGAATAACGAATGGCATGTAAGTCAGGGTACTTTTGCAGATAAGTAGTGAGGGAACGAGAATGTACATTCTCAGCCGCTTTCACTTCAATAGGAATAATCTCATTCCCTTTTTGTATCACAAAATCTAATTCACATTGAGAATTATTTGTACTATGATAATACGTTTGTATCGCATTGGCTTGTAATTGCGTTTGCACAAACAATTCGGTAAAAGCGCCTTTATATTCCGTCATCAGCGAATCTTGCACTAAAATTTGATCAGGCTCAATATCCGCCATCGCCCCCATCAGTCCTACATCAAGTAAGAATAGTTTAAAGACGTCCGATTCCATGTAAAACTTAAGAGAAAATTGCGTAGTCGTCACTCTGCACACCTTATATATTAATCCCGCATGAAGTAACCACTCAATAGCGAGTTCAAAATCTTTGGCACGAGCTCCTTTCTTAATGGCTCCATAAATGAATTTCTTATTTTCTTTAGCCAATTGAGATGGTATATTTTCCCACACCAAACGAATACGTTGTGCCATATCTCCGGAAGTATGTTTTGCAAAATCACGAGAATAGTCCTTTAGGATTTCATTTTGTATTGCCCTAACTTGTGAAAGCGACTGGTTCTCTAAGTAAGATTTTACTACAGCAGGCATACCTCCTACATAATAATACTCCCTCAATGCGTCACAAAATAAAGGATGAAGGCTATTGATCAGCGTCCAATCACGAGATAATAGACATTCTTTCAATTGTATTCTGTCTGAAGCCTGTAAGAACTCATCAAAGGTCATTGGAAAGAGTTGTAGTGTATCCACTTTGCCGACAGGAAAAGACTCTTGTTCATGCAATGAGAGTCCTAATAATGAACCGGCCACAACGATATGATATTGAGGTGCGTCCTCGCAAAAGTATTTTAACGCATGTAAAGCTTGAGGGCATTCCTGTATCTCATCTAAAATAATAAGAGTGTTTTCAGGCTCAATATCTACCGAAGTTAAAGCACATAATCCGCGAATAATACGTGGGATATTATAATCCGACGCAAATAGCGCAGCCACCTTCGTATTCTTGTCACAAGAGATATAAGCTTCCTTTGCATAAGCTTGTTGCGCGAAGGCACGTAGCAAATAGGTCTTACCCACCTGCCTAGCCCCTTCCAATATCAAAGGTTTTCGTTGTGAAGATGATTTCCAATTATAAAGTGCTGATAATAAATTCCTTTTCATCTGTGTATAACATTTTTTTTGACATATCTATAGCCAAATATTACATTTTTTTTGACATATAAATTGCATAATAAAACATTTTTTTTGACTTATTCGGCTGCAAATATACAACAAAAATTTGGAATGAGCAAATATTTTGGGCACAAAATTGATTTTTCAATCAATAATAGTACTTTTGAGATATATTTTGGGAGCTTGCTCACGAAAATATAGAACAAAAGGAGTATTAGGAGGCGATAGATTTTCTTCGCCTCGCGTCCTCTCGCCTCAAATCACCAATCAAAAATCAGCAATCACAAATCCCCTCTCCTCCAACATCCGGTCTTGCTCGGTCCTTCATAATAGACCACTTTATCTTTTTCTAGTTTACGGATATGGTTCTTAACCGTTGTGAATTGTACATTCATCATTCGAGCCATATCAATGCGTCGAATGCGAGGGTTATAGCGCATTAAGTCTAGGATGGTTTGTTCGCGCTCAACGGATTTGAGTTTGCGATAGTCCGTCTTCCACACCTCTTGGAGTACGGGTATATTCTCTATAAGGTCTATCACATTCACCTCGTCCCTAACCAAGAGCTGCAGATCGTTTACGCGTTTCTCGTCAAGGGGTTGGTGATTGTCTGCTCGTAGGCGGAAAATATATTCCTCTACCCTTTTGAGTTTCTCTTCCACCGTCATCTCCGGTAATATGTTCGTTCTTTCTTCCATAAAAGATTGCTATTACTTTTTTGACCCCAAAACTGCAGGGGCTTCTTCAATTTTGACCCCAAAACTACTAAATAACAAATCAGAAATCAAAAATCACCAATCAAAAATCACCAATCAAAAATCACAAATCACCCATTTTTGACCCCAAAACTATTTATCTACTATGCCATTACTTCTCTACAACTATACTACTCTACTCCTTTCAGCCCATCCGCCTATCAGCCTCTCCGCCTCTCTGCCTCTCCGCCTCTAGCGGAATTGCTGCCAAAACGCGTCATCCGCGTTCTTAGCTTGCGTTGCAGACGCAGGATAGTGCTCGATGAACCAGGTGAAGAACGCCGTGACATCGATCTTATCCGCCAGCATCCGCTGCCACTCCTTCGCTGCAGGCGCTAAATCGCTCCCTCCAGCCATTCCACAATCTGCCCATTCGTATCTCCCACTCGTTGGAAATACGCCTCTCTCTTCTTCATCCACTCCTCTTTCCTCGATTGCGCAGCAAACTCTTGTACTACGGGGAGCACATCCTTAAACTCACGAATATTGCGCAGCAAATCGTATTCATTCTCTAGCACTTTGAAGTTCGTCATGTCGTTTGGTCCCACGAACGTGTTCGTCCGTATAGCCGGTGTACCGAGCAGTGCAGCCTCGGCAGCCATGGTTTGGCTATCGCCTAGGTAGAGGTCTGCATAGGTTAGTACGCTATGAATAGCATTAGCAGGTGTCGGCAACTGATATTTCTGTAACTCCTCCGGCAACGGCTTCTCGGAAGAGATATACACACGCATATAGGGTTCAATGGCGGCGATGAGTTGTTTTTTCTCGTCGAGGGTTAGTCCATTGTTATGTACATCGTGATTGGCATACCATCCCACAAATCGCAATACCGCATAGGGTTGTTTGGGGGCATTCAGTTGTGTAGCGATTTTTTTGTCGGGTGTAAATACGGATGGGGCGAGGTAGCAATCCTCGAACATACCTGTGATACGCAGGTGTTTTTGTCCATAATCGAGGGCAAATTTCCCGGGTGTGATCACTTTGGTGCAGAGGGGCACCACATATTGGTTGGTTACTTTCACCACTTCGGAGTCGGGGAAGATTACGGACTTTGCGCCAATCAGTTTGGCTATGAAGCATCCATAGAAGGAGGCTTTGGATACAATCATATCGGGATGCCAGCGTTTGGCTATACGGTAATAGTTTACCAGCAGTTTTGGGGTGCCTAATATCTTATCGCGTAAGGTTTTCTTGTGTAGTCCAAAGATGTCATAATCTACACCCTCATCGCGCAATACGTTGAGGAGAACATCCTTATCTCTAGCCAATACTTTTATCTCGTGCCCATCCTTGGCTAATTGTTGCATTACATATTTGAATTGATAGTAATGCTTTGGGTGGTTTAATTCAAAAATATATTTCATATCAAATCAAAAATCACCAATCACACATCCTCTCCGCCCATCAGCCTTTCAGCCCTTCAGCCTCAAAATACTTTATCGGCTTACACGGTGCCCCAACGGCGACGCAGTAGGGCGGGATATCGCGTGTTACCACGCTACCGGCACCAATCACGGCTCCCTCCCCTATTGTTACGCCGGGCATGATGATGCTGCCAATGCCTATATGAGCCCCGTCCTTGATAACGACAGGTCCCTCTTTAAATGGGCATTGCATAGCATACATACCGGGTTTATAATTGGTTAGATCGCGTTGATGACAAAGTATCATCACACCAGAGGTGATAGCTACGCCATTCCCTATGGTAATTAAATCGGGATTACGATCATCCAGAATAACGCCACGAGCGACATGACTTTTTTTGCCGATTTTTACTCCTCTCATTTTATGTAACGCCACCGTTACTTGATAAGGGAACGAAAACATGGTTAAGATAGATAGACTATGTGTCCACACACCTTTCACAATAGATTTTGCACTACGATGCTCTACAATTGACATAATATTACGTTTTTTACTGTTCTGTGATTATTTGCCATACTTTATTTATTGCTTAATATTGCTACCATCCGCCTGCGGCTACCATCCGCAACTGCGTTGCTACCATCTGCTCCTTCGTCGCTACTATCCGCTACGCTACCGGTAGTGTGTTTTGTACGGTTTTAGGTTTACTCGTTTACGGGAATCGTTTCTTAATAATCGTATATTTTTGACTTGTTTACTAAAAAGGTTGACTCTATTCCTAAAAAGATTGACGATTAGAGATGCGAGGAGCATCTCGACCCACCCGGTCTGAGGGTAAACAACTAAAAATCGAGGTGATTAGCCGAGCCCTAAATTTTTCAAAAAAAATATCATCCATCGTTTTTTGTGTCATAATATTCCTCTTTATTGTACCAACGCGCAGCCGGAGTAATGGTAGGATCGTTCCTGTAAATCGACATTGGAGTAGCATTCTGTAGTGTCATGTGAGGACGCACATTATTATATATGTCAATATATTTACTGATTTGTTCGGCAGCCTCATTGATGTCTGTCATGAGTGGCAATTGATAAATACATTCCGTTTTTAATATACCGTTTACTCGTTCCGCCAAACCATTGT
>JAZLHD010000132.1:0-1838 GCA_045616645.1 Paludibacteraceae bacterium | reverse complement strand
GACCGAGGCCGCTGAAAAAGTAGCACGAATAAGTCGTATAAATGAAGGTATAATCCCTTCGAAAATGATCTTTGAAATGTTGTAAAAATAATTAAAATAGTTGTCAAAAAACTTGCATATGTCCATTTTTTTTTGTAACTTTGTACTCAAAATTATGACATTATGCTTAATCCGCAACAAGAATTACCTCTTAGTCCGTACAGTCATTTGTACGACCTCTTGATTCCGAAAGACAATGAGCTCCGCCGTCTGGTGGAATTGTGCGATTTTTCGTTTGTCTACGAGGAGTTGTCCAGCAAGTATTGTTTGGACAATGGTCGTACTGCCAACGATCCTATTATGATGTTTAAGTACCTTGTTCTCAAAATGAAGACGGGTCTCTCGGATGTGGATGTGGTAGAGCACACGCTCTATGATTTATCGTTTAAGTATTTTCTGGGATTGGCTCCGGAGGCAACAGACCTTATCCATCCGAGCAGTCTGACCAAGTTCCGTCGCCAACGCTTGAAGGATGCGGACTTGATGCAGTTGCTTATTGGCAAAACTATTGCGATAGCCAAAACCAAAGGCATAAAGTTATCAGGCACGATGATCGTGGACTCAACTCATACAAATGCCTGCTACGGTATGCATAAACCCATTGAGATTCTGCGGATGCAAGAGAAGAATCTGGAGCATGCGCTCAAGGAAGTTGATAAGGATAAGTACTTGCCTGACATGCCCAAACGCGAGAATCCGGATTATGACTTGCAAACGGAAGTGGACTATTGCGTGCGACTGATTGATTACCTCCGTCAGCAGGAATGTACCAAGGTCTTGAAGGCTGTGCAGGAGCGAATCAACAATCTGGCAGAAAGCCTGGAAGACCTTGAGTACGAAGGCGAGATAGCGTTAGATAAGGATGCTCGCATCGGTCACAAGAGTGCTACGCACACCTTCAATGGATACAAGAGTCATCTGGCAATGGATAAGGATACGCGCCTGATTACTGCAAGTATCGTGACTACCGGTGAGGTGGCTGACGGACCGCAATTGCAAGGACTTATTGAACAAACAGAAGCTGCCGGAGTAGAGGTAAATGCCGTGGTTGGCGATACCGCTTACTCGCTAACAGACAACCTTACTCTATGTGCAAAGAAAGACATTCCGCTCTACTCAAAACTGCACCCGATCATCAGCAACGGAACTCGCAAAGACGACAAGGGATTTTTCCTTAACAAGGATAGCGGACTGATGGTTTGTCCACAAGGTCATCAGGCATTCCGAAAGCATAAGCAAAATAAAAAACAGATTGTCAAAGGCAAAGTTTATACCAGTACTTGCATGATGTTTTACTTTGATGTAGACAAGTGCAAGAACTGTCCAATGCGAGATGGATGCTACAAGGAGGGAGCCAAAGCCAAGACCTACTCTGTTACGATAGAAAAGGACGCTCACAAGGAGCAAAGAGCCTTCCAGGAAACGGACGAATTTAAGCAAATGTATCACGAACGTTATCAGATTGAGGCCAAAAATGGCGAACTGAAAACGTGTTACGGATACGATAAAGCAGAGTCTTATGGGTTGCAACGAATGCAGCTCCAGAGCGCTGTGTCTATCTTTACTTGTAATTTGGATAGAATCCTTCGTCTTACCAAATAATCGATGTAGGGAACCCCTATATCGACCTATTTTGGACTCAGATGCTCTCACATGAGATTATCTGAGCCTTTTTTAACGATTATTTTACAACATTACGTCAAAGATCACTTTCCACGGATACCTTCCGCAGACGGACTTTTTGCGTCCAGATACCACTAAAAACAGCAAAAAAACAATGCCTTTTTCAGTGCCCTCGG
>JAZLHD010000131.1:0-1915 GCA_045616645.1 Paludibacteraceae bacterium | reverse complement strand
ATCTTCGCGAGAACGTGTATCGCCCTCGATAAAGAGCAACCGTTCAGGGAGATTAAGAGATTGTTCTAACTCGTGGGCTTTTTCCACATTAACATCCATGAAACCGACGTTCCAGCCTTCTTGGATAAACTTACGAACTGAGGCGGCACCTATTCCGGTGGAACCACCTGTAATAAAGATTGTATTCATTTGATGTTTAAATTAATTTTCGCTCTCCTTCGGATACATCAACGTATAATCCCAGCCCAATTGTTATGGTTTAAGGCAGCCGATAGGAATAACTTTGACACCATCTTCGCGAGTGAACGCATATTGACCTCCGGTAAGAACTATTAACAAGTCCGGCTCGCGGATTGGCATTTGTTTTTCAGTTTGATTCTTCTCATTAATCAGTTGTTTAATCTTGAGTAGGTGTTTCGCTCCATCTTCAATGCCGTTGCCGCCTAATTTACACTCGATTAAGGCTGAACGTCCATCACGCAAGTGTAATACAATGTCTGCTTCTAATCCGTATCGGTCATGGTAGTATTCAACATCCCCTCCCAATAGTTGTGAATATGCACGCAAATCCCTTATGCATAGCTGCTCAAAGAGAAAACCGAAGGTTAGAAAATCCATTTTCAACGATTCCGGTGTTGCACCGAGTAGCGTTGCGGCAATAGAAGGATCACAGAAAGAACGCTTAGGACTGCTTTGTATAGCAGTCTTACTCCGTATGGCTGGACACCAAGCATCCAAGTCGAAAATTACAAACAACTTTTCAAGAGCTGCTATATACGTTTCATATGTATTTCGTGAACAATCAATTTTACCGGAAGCTGTAATATCTGCCATAATGGTGGTTGCCTTTGCTAAAGTAGAGATGTTGCGTGCGTACGAACAAAGTAATGTTCGCGCCAATTTAGGGTTCTTTCGTACACCATCTACACGAGAGATATCGCTTTCATAAACCGATTCAACATAGTTTTGGGCTACAAGCAGTTTCTGTTTATCTGTTTTCCCTTGCAACGAATGAGGCCATCCTCCTCGACATGTTACAAAAAGCAATTCTTCTAGAGAAAGATCAGAATGGCAAAATACATCATCCTGAGGATGGTCAAACATTTCTTTCAAAGAGATAGTACCATTTGACTCCCCAGATTCCCAAAGACTCATTGGGAGCATTTTAATACGGGATATTCGTCCAGTTCCGGAGTGCATAATCTTTTTGTCATCCACTACTGTGCTGCCTGTTAGAATAAATAGTCCCGGTCCATTCCCCAGTTTATCACATTCTTGTCGAACAGCATCCCATAATACCGGTGCGTCTTGCCATTCATCAATCAACCGCGGTTTATTACCTTCTAAAAGGAATGACGGCTGATGAGACGCAATTGTCAAATATTGTGCACGATTGTCAGTATCTTGCATCCTAAGAACACTTTTAGCTTGTTGTTCTGCGGTAGTAGTTTTTCCGCACCATTTGGGTCCTTGAATAAGAACGGCTCCCATTGCTTCCAAATGCTCTCGAAGCAGGTTATCTGCTATTCTAGGTAAATAGTTCATATATTTGTATTTTTGAAATAATCGTTTGAACTTTTATGTGAAATAAGAAATCGGGTGCAAAATTACAAAAAATAAATGATATATGCAAATTATTGATAACTTTTGTTGTATTTTGTTGATAATTCTTGTGGCAAATCAATTCCTATTTTTGCGCGCGCGGACTGTCTGTCAAACAGAACCACCGCCAAGGTTGGCAGTAACCACAAAGGAGCACAAAGAAAACGCCAAGTGCCTATTCAGCGAGGAGATGTGGTCCGGCGTGATACGAGTTGTAACTATGCATAAACCTTTGTCTTATTGTGCCACGAGTCCGCCATCAACGAGGTAATGACCTCCTGTACAGAAGGACGAAGCGTCAGAAGCAAGGAAA
>JAZLHD010000130.1:0-1549 GCA_045616645.1 Paludibacteraceae bacterium | reverse complement strand
GAGACCCTCAGTAAGAACCGCATCAATAGCGGACAGACCGAGATCGCTTGCCCGAAGGTAGGGATGATGCTCACGGGTACGTTCAGTCAGTTTAAGGCATTGGTGCCGAGTGTGGAGAACGGTTTCTTCTCGCGTCTGATGACCGTAGTGGTGAGAGAGCACCAAGACTTTGACGGCTCCGTCTTCCAACCGAGCGAGGAAGGAAAGGAAGTAGAAGCGATGATGGAACGCCTCTCGCTTCAGGTGAAGCGATTGGCAGAAAGGTTAGAGGACGGCACTGCGTGCCTACAGGACGGCGCAGAGCGCCTACAGGTTAGAGGCGAGGTGGAGTTTCGCCTGACGACGGAGCAAGCGAGGTTGTTGGGTCAGGTGATGGAGAAAGAGTATAAGGAATACGTGCGCGTGTTAGGCGACGGCTTCCACGCAAGTGTAGTGAGAAACGGTATTAATGTGATGAGGATAGCGCTAATCCTTTCCGTACTGCGTCATTGTTCCGATATATCGGAAACGACAGTGGACGATATAGCGGAAAATCCGGAGAGTCCTGACCGCTTCGCTATTCCGGAAAAAGCGGGAGAGATGGTTTGTACGGAGGAAGATTTTCAGACGGCGATGGTGATAGGTACGAAGCTATTGTTACATGCGGCGGATGCGTATAACCAGATAACGGAAGAAAACAAAGAGGCGGTGCCGAGTATTAAAGGGAGCTATCAGAAAGAGACGTTCTTTGTGAGTTTGCCGGAAGAGTTTAGTAAAAGCCAATGTGAACAATATGCCCTATGTCTCGGCGTGTGCGAACGTACCGCGCGCCGATGGATAGAAGGTTGGATGGAAAACGGACAAATAGAACGCCTTAGTCATGGAAACTATCAAAAAGTATGTTAATGAAAAGGACATGTCCTTTTTGTCCTTTTTGTATAAACAACAGTTTTATAGGTAGTTATGGAGAAAAGGAAAAGGACATGTCCTTTTCTGTGTTTCTATCGAAACGAACCGCAAAGCGGGGAGGTTTCGATATATCGAATATCATAAAGAACCCGCATGCAATGCGGAGAGAAAAAACATAACAAAATCAAGACTCCGCATGGTATGCGGAGAGAATGGACCAAATAACCGCTCGCGGCACAGGGCTAGGGCTTCCTAGGTTTGCCTAGGGAGGACTAGGTATTCCTAGGGAGGAATAGCCGCGGAAGAGAGATACTAAGACAAGGTACTTACAGGGTATTGAGCATACCCAAGAATAACCCAAGAATATCCCAGGAATAACCCAAGAAGAACCCTATATATAAAGTGGAGGGGAGTAGAGGGGTAGAGGAGTAGGGAATTTAGCGGACCAAGGGTCCTAAGGAGCGCGAGCAGAGCTCGCTAAGGAACGGGCGGAGCCCTAAGGAGCGCCCAAAAGGGCTATTGAAGATTGAAGATTGAAGAATTAACAATTAAATTTTATTATTTATGGCAGATTGTATTTTTTCCGAGCCGTACGGACAAATAAACGGCGCAATTGGCAAAGACAAACGATATGTATGTCGCCAAAAGACTCATCGTATCT
>JAZLHD010000129.1:0-17092 GCA_045616645.1 Paludibacteraceae bacterium | reverse complement strand
CCCTACCCCCCTACTCCTCTACTCCCACAATTGCAGAAGCAATTGAAAAAGCCATAAAAAACACCACCGAATCGGATATTATCTTCATCGGTGGTAGTAATTATGTAGTGGGAGAAGCGTTACGCTATCTCGAACCTACGGATTAGAAGCGTGCTCCTAACATATTGAAGCGGACGCCGTTGGCTTCAATCATGAATTGACCATTCTCAATCACTTTCTTAGCCTTGATAGAGGACTTAACGTTACGTAAACCTACAGGAGCAAGGGTAGCAACACCACGAAGGATTTGGATATTGCCGTTATATTTCTCGATTTGACCTTTGACTTGTACTTTGTCGCCTTCGGTAACGATATCACCGGTCGTCCATTTAGCAAAGAAGTCGCCGCGCTCTGCGGAAGCATCATCACTCATATAGAACGATTGGTTCTTGTATTGCTCGTCATAATCGTATGCTTTTACAACAAATGCCTCTACAACATACGTTTCGGTCGTCTTACCGCCATCTTCCAGAGCGTTACCAATCTCCAAAGCTTGAGCTACGGTAATGGTATTTACTACAGGAGGAACGATACTGCACTCGCCATCACCTAAGGTAACGGCAATCTTCGAGAAACGACCTTGTGCTGCCATCGAAGCAACTTCCCATTCAGTACCTTCAACGCAAACCTCGGGATCTAAACCTCCAGAATAATCGCCTTGACTATTATCAAACGTGAAAGCGATTTGAACGATACGTCTGTCGGCAGAAATTTTGAACTCCTTATTCTTATATACGCGCAAGCTATAAGAGGAACCAAAACCACCATTCGTCCAAACGGTAACACCATTCTTGGTAACAGAAACTTCACTACCGGTGGAACTTGTACCCTTACCTTCAAAATCACCTGTATTAAACTCTACATAGTTAGGATCAACTGGAGCAGGTTCAACAACTTTTACTTCACCGCCATAGATTTCTGCTTTTTGGTCGGATTCGTCTTTTGCGTTTACGTACCACTGGAGATTACCGGTAACCGTCACTTTGTCACCTTTATTAACAACATCACCCGTACACACCCAAGCCTCGAAAGTGCCAAGTTCAGCTTTAGCATCATCGGCCATCCAGAAACGCAAGTCGGTTGCAGACGATTTAATAACGGAAATAACATAACCCTCAACGGTGTACGTCTCCTCAGACGGAGTGTTGGGCTCAAGACCTTGAGCGATGGTCACTGCCTCAGCGCAAGTGATGTTCGCAGCAAAAGAAGCAACGGAGGCTAATGCCGCGAGAACAAAAGTAAGAAATTTTTTCATTTGATTTAAATTTAAAAGATTAATAATATATATAGAGAGGTTACCACGTAACCCTACTCCTCTACACCTCTACTCCCCTACTCCTCTACACCTCTACTCCCCTACACCCATTTTCGAGTGCAAAGGTACAAAAATTTTCTGATATATGCAAGAGCCAATGCATTATTTTCACTTTTTTTTAAAAAAATGCTCAAAAAATTTGCACATGTCAAAAAAAAGCAGTACCTTTGCACTCGCTTTCGAAAAAAGCTAGTCCCCCTAGCTCAGTTGGTAGAGCAATTGACTCTTAATCAATGGGTCGAGGGTTCGAGTCCCTCGGGAGACACAAAAAGGATGCAACCGCATCCTTTTTTTTGTAAACTATTGCAGGATTTCTCCTAGATTGGATTCGTATAGGCTACCAAAGCCTATGTTTCATTGTTTAAATAAAGAACTTCAGCATCAATAAGGCGGTAAGGATGAGCATCGGCCAAGAGAGTTTCTTAAAGCCGGAGGTGAAGAGGTTGATTACGCAGTAACTCAGCAAACCGAAGATGATACCATTGGCTATCGAGAATGTGAAGGGAATAATCAGTACGGTCAGGATAGCGGGGATGAGTTCGGTAGGGTCTTCCTTGATAAGCAGCTGACGGAACATATACATCATTCCTACCCCCACTAAGAACAAGGCGGGTGCTATCGCAGCCGCGGGGATAATAAGAAAGACGGGGGCAAAGAAAAGGCAGAGCAGCAGGAGTATCGCCGTCGTAAACGACGTCAGGCCCGTCTTACCTCCATAGGCCATGCCTACAGAAGACTCCACGTAGGTGCCCACCGTTGTAGTACCTAACACGGCCCCTGCCGTAGTAGCTAAGGCATCGCACATCAAGGCGCGGTTGAAGGTTTTTTGAGGCAATTGTCCCGTCTTGGCTGTCAGAGCCAGCAGCGTCCCCAATGTATCGAAGACATCCATCGAGAGCATTGTAAGAACAACGATCAGCATATCCAACGAGAGCACTTGGCTAAAGTCGAATTGGCAAAACACGGGGCTTAACGAAGGAGGTAATGACACCCAGTGTTCGGGTAGTTTGGTCACGCCCATCGGAATACCGATGACGGTCGTCAGGGCAATACCTATCAACAACGCTCCCGGGATACGGCGAACGGATAGGACAGCGGTAATCAAGATACCGATGATGGCTAATAACGCTTCGCCGTGGGCAATATCGCCAAGTCCCACAATCGTACCGGCATCCGCCACAATAACATGGGCGTTGGTTAGGCCCAGCATCGCAATGAAAATGCCGACACCTATACCCAAGGCAATCTTAATACTTTCGGGAATCAACCTCGCCAACCATTCGCGTACACGAGTGGCACTGAGCACCACAAAGAGCAGTCCTTCTATCAACACCCCCGTCAAAGCGAATTGCCAACTATACCCCATGGAGAGACAGATGGTGAATGCGAAGAACGCATTAGGTCCCATCGCCGGTGCTTGAACGAAGGGTAACTTGGCATAGACAGCGCATAGAAGGGTACCCACGACGGCGGCTAACAAAGTAGCCGTGAAGGCGGCGCCTTCATCCATCCCAACCACTTTGAGCATAGCAGGATTGACCACTAAGATATAGGCAATCGCAATGAAGGTTGTCAAACCGGCTAACAGTTCCGTGAGGATCTTATGCTGTTGCTTATCAAAGCCAAAGAGAGTATGGAGGAGATTATACATTGGTGATTGGTGATTGGTGATTGGTGCTTATAATATAGGAAATCAGTTGATCTTCGCCTAAGTGGGTCTCGGAACTCGTAACAAAGATAGGGGGCAGTTCTTCCCATGTCTCCAGCAGAGTCTGCTTGTACGCTTCCACATTCTCAGTCAAGCGGCCCTTACCTAATTTATCGGCTTTGGTAAAGACGATAGCAAAAGGTATGCCATTCTCGCCGAGCCACTGCATAAACTCCAGGTCTATCGTTTGTGGTTTGAGCCTACAATCGACGAGTACGAACAGCGACACCAGCGGTTCGCGCATAAGGCAATACCGCTCGATCATCCGTCGGAGGGTCTCGCGCTGCTGTTTACCGGCTTGGGCAAAGCCGTACCCGGGGAGGTCAACGAGGAACCAAGCATCGTCGATATTAAAATAATTAATAAGGAGTGTCTTACCGGGTTTTTGACTTGTCTTCGCCAGTTTAGGGTTATGCGTAAGCATATTAATGAGGCTCGACTTGCCCACATTACTGCGTCCGATGAACGCATATTCGGGTTTCGTTGAGGCAGGGCATTGGCTCACGTCCGGACAAGATATTACAAACTTCGCCGTCATCTTTTTGTAGTTTTGCGCTGCAAATATACAGTTTTTTTCTGATATATGCAAAAAAACGGAAAGAAAAATGCAAACTTTCTCATTTTTGACCCCAAGTGTCGCAAAGCGTAACGATAGCCGTAGCATCTACGGAGCATCTTAGGACTCACGAATCCCCCTCAAATGAGCCCCATCACTGCGCACCCTACTCCTCTACTCCCCTACTCCTCTACTCCCCTACTCCTCTACTCCCCTACTCCTCTACACCCAACAAAACGCAACCCCGCCTCGATGAAGCAGGGTTGGGTTTTGTATGAACACCGAAGCCTATATGATTAACTTTAAAAGTTAAGGATACAAGCGATGGGGGTGTAGGGGAGTTAAGGGTTATAGTAAGGTTACGCTAACTCTACGACCTAAACCTTGAAACAAGCGATAGAGCGTTCCTAATTGAATGTCCGTCTTACCGCATTCTATACGACTGATATACGTTTTCTTAGTTCCAATACGATCCGCCAATTGTTCTTGACTAAGCCCCGCTTTAAGTCGTTCCTCTCGTAGTGTTTCTGCTAAACAGAAAGCCTCTGTTTCTGCATCAAATACATTACGGGTTGAGGTTCCTTTCACACCATACTCTGCGTTGAGTAATTCATCTAGAGAGGTGCAATCTAATATAGTTCTCTTTTTCATTGTTTGTTCCAAATCGAATGCAAAGTTAACTAATTAGTTTATTATTTGCAAATTTTTCTTCATAAAAATGTGTTTTTTTTATTTTTGCCTCTCAAACACCAATTTATCCCTACTCCTCTACCCCTCTACCCCTCCACTCCTTTACTCCCCGCAAAACACGTGAGGACAGGTTAGGCTTGCATCATCTGCATAGGCGATATGTGTAGAGAATGACAGATGCGTCCAGCTTGTTTAAGACTAGGCTCCGAACGACCAATAACAAAATCATTTACACGCGAAGGACTGATATTTAAGATTGATGCCAATTGCTTTTGGGTCATATCTTGTTCTTCCAACGCATTAGCAATCAATTCTGCTACTGTAGGCTTTTCTATCGGGAAATGTTCCTTCTCATATTCTATCACAATATCCGACATCAACCCTAACTCAATCACAGCCGGATCTAAAGGGTTAGCGTCATCAACCATTAACAAATCCTCGATACGTTGTTTTGCAAACAAATATTGTGCTTCTGTAATTTTACTCATAAAACAAAAAATTATAAGGTTGAACAATCTAGTTTGTCGTATTCGGTATGTGGCCCGATCCAACGAATGAATACATAGCCCATAACAAATTTTACCACTACTACCAATCGGTAATTATTACCTTTAATATTGAACACATAGTGTTGGTTTCCAACATAATCAGCTGATGGGAAGTCTAATCGAATATCATTTAGTCCGTGCCATTCTGCTTGTTCTACGATTTGATACCAACGCTCTAAGGCGACTTTTGCATTTTCGTTACCCGGTGTTTCGTAAAAAGTTTTTAATGTACGATGAGATACAATATGCATAGCATTATTTTCTAAATCGAGTGCAAAGATATATAAAAAATTCGATATATGCAAATTTTTCCGTATTTTTATTCTAAAATATCGAATTTTTTATAGTTTTTCCACAGAAGGAGTGATTTTTGGGTGGCAAAACGCAACCCCGCCTCAACGAAGCAGGGTTGTGTTTTTGTTTGAGCACCGAAGTCTATATGATTTACTTTAAAAGTAAAGGATATAAACGATGGAGTGAGGGGGTTAATCAAAGCGGATAGGGGCACCCATTATATCGCTAACGGGTTCTCCGCAAGAGCCAACGATAATAGCTGGTCCTTGGCAACGGATACCGGTTTCTAATGCAACCTTTTCTGTTTGTGGTTTTTTATACATTTTCTTCATAAATTAATAAGTGTTTAATTTTCGTATTGGTTAAAAACTACACAAAAGGGACAGCCCCCCTTGTGTAGTTTTGGGTTAATTATTTTACAAATTGTCCTTGTGCATTGTACATCTTATTGTTACGGAAGATGTAGATGTTACCATCAATGAGGGCCTTTTGTGCCTTAATCGATTGGTTGCCAAAGATTCCGTTCAACGTGGTCGGTGTGCCGTTCGGGTTGCCGATCACACGACGCGGAGCACCACTCTGAGGCAGAGGATTGATTTGATCTCTTAGGATATAAGCACGATTTTCATATACACCGCAGTTGTTTCCGCAGAGGTACAATGTTCCGTTAGAGATGATATAGATACCACGCTCGATAGCTTCTTCATCGTTAGCCACAGAACCAAACATCGTGGTTTCGAATACACCTACAAGACCATTGTTTGTGCCGGCAACTTCTTCTTCACCCGTTGCGTAATAAACAAACTCGGTTGTTTCTGCATCTGCCAACATAATATACGGAACACCGGCACCTAAGTTGCCTTCCTCTTGCTCAATGGTAATCGAGTACAGACGTTGGTCACCAGCCATAAAGGTCTTATCTGCGATATTCCAGAAGGTAGCACCATAGAAGTTACCAACCTCAACGCCTTGCGGGATGCAGAAGGTAGTGTAAGTGTCGGCAGATACCTCGCGAACGGCCTTGTTTCCTTCGATGTACTTGTAGAGGGCGACAGGTTTGCAACTAGCAGAAGAATATCCGCTGAAGCGATCAGCATTGTATTGCAAATACTTATATGTATTCGTTCCCTGTGCAACTACTTGAGTTTTACCTTCCGCATCAATAGTAATCATCCAAGAAGCTTCATTGGTTTTTGTTGCAGAGTGGCTTATTTTGTTATTAGATGACGAAGAAGCAAGATAATTCTCTCCATCGTAGAACGCGAATGTACCATCAACTGCACCCGCTTCTAATGTAAAGACTACCGGACTTGTTGTGAATTTGATCTTCTCATCATCGAAATGGTCGGCATCCGTTACTTTTTCAATGTCCACTACGCCACGGATATTACTACTTTCTACACCCATGGCGTGCTCATAGTCTCCAGCGGCAGCAACGATAACTTGGTCACCAGCTTTGAGCATGCTCATTGTGGTTACTAAGTGCCAGTAACTTACTCTTTCGTCGCGCCATTGAGCGGTAGCCGTTACATCAGCATCCGGCATTAAGAACTTGCCTGCGGTAACAGTTACCTCTTCGGTTCCATTATAGGTAACCTTCCAGTTATTGAAGACGAATCCTTCTTTTTCGATACCTTCAGCAGAAGCAAGTGTTATTTGGTCATTCTCATAATAATCATTAGCATCAACAGGAGTGGTTCCTGTGCCACCATTGATATTATAAGTAATGTGACGTACAGGCAGATCATTCCATTGAGCGGTAAGAGTGGCATCCTCATTGAACGTATAAGTTTCACCGGGAACGTAAGTGTTTTGAGCAGCATCTTCCCAATACTTGAACTCTTTACCGCGTTGAGCAGGAATGTCATCACAAATAGTCAATACAGTGCCTTTATTAATCATTTCATTATCGCAAGCCTTATCGCCGCCATTAGCGTTAAATGTGATACTAACTTTAGCTACAGGATAAGATGTGTAGTAAATTGTTCCCTTATCTAATTTGTATAATTGGATGGGAGCTTGATTAGATTTATAGAATTTAAAAATCTTATCGCTTGTATAATACTGGAATTTAGCACCATTCGATACAGGACATTGAATAACTACCTTACTATTTGTGTTATCATACGAAACTGTGTATGCAATAGCTTTAGATGTGTTTTGATCTGCCGAAATCCCATTACTTCCGCTATTATAGGACAAGTAATATCCGGAGTTATATTTAATCGTATATCCGTCTGTACTATTGCCGGACAAGGTAACCTTGTATCCCTTCATTTCGTCTGTACCATCTATCACTCCGTCTGCGGATTCAGTAGTTTCATAACTAGCGGTAAATGTAGTTGTTTGATCTCCCTTCAATACCATTACACTGGTATTGTTCACGTTATTGGAAATCAAATACTCACCACTCCAATCGGTGGGCTCGCTAGTCACTTTTACAAACTTACCATACGTGGCCGTTTGCTTAGTGTAGGAGAATATGGCATAGAGACTTACTTCCGTTTCATCCAGAGTCGGAGTATATTCGGTTACAAGAGTTGCAGGAATTTGTGTCTCTGTTTCAACATCCTCCTTTGACCATCCTAAGAACTCAAAGCCATCAGGAGCATCTGCCGTTTCTGTAATAGTGTAGGTTACCTCTTGAGGTTGATTTACATAAGACTGCTCCACACCAGCAACAATGAACGAAATCTTGCAAGATTGAATCTCTTTCCATTGTGCAGTTGCTTTTACATTGTAAGCAGGCATTGTAAACTTACCCTCACTTTGCGGAACAACTATCTCACCTGTTGCGGCATCCGTTACTATCCATCCTTGGAAACTATGATTTTCCCAAGTATAAGGATTTGCAGGAAGATTAACTTCGGCATCTACATATTGGTCTTCCATCGTTGGATCATCTCCTTCTGCATCACCATTCTTATCGAATGTAACAGAGTATTTAGGATCTTGCGTGAAGCTTAAAGTTACCGAAATATCGCTTTCGGGCATTGTGAAAGTGAAGTTATTTGTAGAAACTTCCGTATAAAGCACATTTTCTTCACTTGCATTCTTAATACTCCAGTTAGACTTATTCAGTGTCCAGTGGTTATTAGGAGTAACAACAATCGTAACAGTGTTAGTACTTAGGGCGGTTGTTACCACAACACCATCAACTTTTGCGACGGCAGAACCATGCACATTCTCCTTGATAGTAATATTATAAGGAGTTTGTGCAGGTGCATAGTAATACGTTACCGAGTTATCAGCATAGAAATCACGCTTAGCCGTAATAGCAATCGTAGTTGCAGTAGAGACGTTGAAAGTCTTTGAGGATTCCGTTAATGCCTCTCCGTTGATTACCAAACTCGTCTTTGCAGCAGGAGTAACAACAACCGGACTGAGGTAATCAACCTTCTTCGGATTTTGTTCATCGGTACTTGGAGTGGTTTCGGCTTCGCCATTCAGTGTCAACGAAGGAAGTGCGGCTGTTTGGTCTGTGGTAATTTCTTCAATCAAGGCAGGAGCCAACTCATAAGTAGCACTATAACGAATCATAATACCGGTTATATTACACTTGGCTGTCGTTTCCGGCATGGTCTTTCCACTTAAGATACCAAAACTATCATAAATATCATTACTTACTGTACCACCTTCATTTGTAAAGGTATAATGTCCTGTTGAAGTGGAAGAATAATACACATTCTTCAAAGTCACTAACTTACACGGATTCGCATTCCAAGCGGCTTCATTAACAGCCTCTATCTCAACCGGTGTTGGGCGTGTGCCACCCGTCGTAATGCTTGCAGCAGGGAATTGTCCAGAACCGGGAATCAACTCAGGTACACCTGCGTTATTAGCACGTTTACCACTTACGGTTCCTACCACCTTGCTATTGATAGCAGCGGCTTTAACTAATCCACTACCATAATATACGCAGATGGCACCTGTCTCGTCCTGCATGTAGATGGTCTTGTCATCAGCAGAACGAGCAGTAATAACGGCGAAGTTTTCTGTGGTGAAATGAATCTCACCTGTCCAACCTTCTTCTTTAGCCAAGAACTCTGCAATAGTGGAAACATAGCCCTTATCCAATTTGAAGGTTGCAGTTACTACACTACTTTGATTGCCAGCATTATCAGCAGCAATCGCTTTCACAACCGTAGTACCCTCACCGATTACAAAACCGCCGGTATATTTGGTAGATTCGGTGGTTGGTTCTGTTCCATCAAGAGTATAGTAAATAGAAATCTCTCCTACACCCGTTTGGGTTTGTGTAATCGTTATTTCCTGCGTTGCAGCAGCGATTTCACGTTCCTCAGGTAAGATTGTAGGAGCATCAATCGCTACAGGCGCAGTGCAAGTGGTTGAATAACCGGAAATAACGTTCTTCTTTACGGAATATACGTAGAAATTTGTATAACTATTTGTACTTGCATAAAAACGATTATAAGTTCCATTGGCATCAGTATTAGTCATAAGTTTATGATCCTTGGAAGATGAAATGCTGGCAAATAAGCAACTCGTTTCATCTACAATCAAAGGAGATTTTTCTGATGTGGACAACTGGAATTTTTTATCTAATGCTTTGATATAATTATTTCCATTCTTGAAATATCCACCTTCTTCTATAGCAAATACAAGCCATTCGGCTTCATTAGAACTAACTGTAGCATCCTTTTCATTAGAGTTTGCACCAGTAACGCCGGTGGCGGGTTTACCATCGTTATCCTCTAAGGCGATAATCACTTCATCACCGGTAGCGATAGAAGTAACCTTCTTATAATCTTGTACAAGATTTTTAGCATAAACGGCATAATAGGTTACTGTATTGTCTATAACATCGCCTTCATGAACCTCTGGAGCGTTAGCAGCAGTTTTGAAGAGAACCGAAGGAGGTGTGTTTGTAGGAATAGAAATAACCTCGTTTGTCCAACCCATGAAAGAGTTGCCTTCACAAACAGTTGTTTCATCAAATGTTGGTAGGGTCTCAACTTTAGAACCATCTAATACCTTTGTTGAACCTCCGGTAATTGAACCGGTTTGAGCAGACCAAACGACATCGTATTCGGGAATGGCAGAAACTACAGTCACCGTAATCGCTTTAGATGCTTGCGCATAGTAATTAGTAGCAGGAGCGGTGATAGTTAAAGTAGTTTCTTCACCAGCATCACCAGCTAACGCGCCCGATTCAATAACAGCCAAAGCTTTTTCATTACTCGATTCAAAAGATAATATTCCATCATAACCCTCAGTTACCGAGCACCAGGCATTTAAGTCTTTGATTTCAGAATTCTCCTCAACATTACGATCTCCTGCCGTAATGATAGTTGTCAATGGATTAACTGTAATTCCAACAAAATCTTCTGCCTCAACACCATCATAAGTAACGATAATATCATCACCTACTTTCAATGGGTCAGTTAATGCGGGTTCAAAACTCCATTTATTGTCTTTAGAATCGTACTCAACGTCTTTGGTAGAATTATCATCGTAAGTCAAAGTAATCTTCATTCCAGAAGGATCGAAGTTTTCCTTTGCATTATACTCCATCTTTGTAGGAGATTTGGTTACTTCAACTTTGGTAATTTCCTTAGCTGCTTCCCAAACGAAAGTGATAGAACTCATATAAAGAGCGTCATTAGCCCTTACTCCAACATAAGCATAATCTCCAGTTATTGTAAGTTCTGTATTGGTTCCTTTCTTAATTGTCCCCAAAGATGTTCCTTGTTTTTCTGTGTCATATACATCTGCTGAACCTGTATAAGCCGTATTTGAGCCATAAATAGTAATATATCGGCTATCTGAAGTATGGCTTTCCCAATCAACTTTTACTTTTTTTATCAAGCCAGCAGAAGTTGTGCTTACTATGCCGTTTGGGTTTGTTTTATTCAGTTGGATAGAACTATTGCTTCCAGCGGATTTACCAGCATAGACAGCGACGCCTTCAGAACCGGTTTTCCCACTCCATTCTGTATATGATGAACCCGAAACGCCTGTGGAACTCAGTGTTAATTTATCTCCTACGGGTTTAGTAACAAGAACATCATAATTTTTTGTATCGCTCTTGCCACTAACAGTAGCCGTTACACTAACGGAGGGCGTTCCTGCGGTGAGAGCACCAGCAGGAGTTACGTTCCAAGCGATGCCAGAGGTGATTACTTCAGGGTCACCCTCAGTATAAGTGCCGGTAACAACTAAACCAGAATAGTCAAATTCTTCGCCTGCTTCATATGTTGTTTTTGGAGTGCCAGAAATGGCGATAGAGGAGAGAGTTTTAGTCGTTCCACCAGAGTAAGTGATTTCTATTGATTTAATTGTCAATTGCGTATTTGTCGTATTGCAATTTTGAATCGTAATTGAAGAACAACTAAGTCCTGTTACAGTAGCTACCCTGTTAGAATAAGTAACTTGAGTCGCAGTTCCTGCATCAGCGGTATATTTAGTTGTTGGAGTTTTATCCGCAGTAAGCACAAATCCAGAGAAAGTAACGCCACCATTTGCGGTTATGGTAATACTGCCACCATTGCCTTTTGAAGAATAATACATTCGTAACTCACTACTATTAGAGTTGTAAGCCGGATCATTAGAAGACCCATTTTTAGCAGAAGAAAATGTTAACACATTAGTGATGGTCCCAGAATTACTTTGAAAATAATAGTTACTTCCAGAATTTGTGCCATTACTAAAAATAATCTTTGCACTGTCCGCCATTAAGTTAACACTCGCTACCATCGCAACGAGTGCGAGGAGCCATTTGAATTTTTGTTTCATAAGCTTAAAAGTTTTAAGTTGTTAATAATTTAAGTTAATTAAGTATACTTTGGTTATACTTTGTTTTTTGCTAGCAGTAGTCAAACCAATGGCTACTGCCAAGTACCCTTATTCGTGTCGGGTGCAACTGTTAGTTTAAAATCTTAACTCAAAATCTTTTCCAAATCGGTTGACGATATTCTTTTTCTTCATTTCGCTTCGCTCAGAAATCTAACTAAAAATCTGTTCTATAATCTATTTTATTGCCCTTTCCCTAGATACGGTTTTCCCGTTTCATCGGGAACACCATGCCTACGGACATCCAATAGAGTGGTCGCGGTAAATTCGTTAGTTATTGTTATTTCTTATCCTTTCTATATTTCTCTGCGATGGCTTCGTAGCCAATAGGTGCAGGTCGGGAGGTATCGCGGCGGTTCTCTAACTCCGCAAGAAAACGAAAGACATTGTAGCACCTATGTTATAATTAGGGGTCATCACAATTTGTGATCACATACTGAAAATCAATGTATTATCTTTATTTTTTGCCATAATCTATTGTTTTCTATTTCGTTTTTCTCTTTCTTTCCTCCTTGGAGGATAAGTTGTGATAAAAATGATAATTTTGATAAAAGTGATAATTTCGCCCCCCTACTCCTCTACCCCTCTACTCCTCTCCGCCTCTCTGCCTATCCGCCTCTCTGCCTATCCGCCTTCAATCAGCCTTCTTGATTATACCCGCACGGAGACGTTACCGAAGGGTTACCGCACGATTATCGATAGACTTTTATCATTTTTATCAGTTTTATCATTTCTTTCTACCCTTATTCGTGTCGGGCACAACTGTTAGTGGGGTTATTTATTTTTCCTTATTATATTTCTCTGCGATGGCTTCGTAGCCTATCGGGTTAGGTCGGGAGGTATCGCGGCGGTTCTCTAACTCCGTAAGGATAGTATCAACCCCAGACATAACCATCTTAAGCTGCTCCGCTTGCTCCTGCTGCGTTATTTCCAACTTATCCATCCTATACATCAACGCTCCGTTTTGCGATAGATACTGATGCATCGCAACAAAACCACGCATCACCTGCACCCTCGTATTCACAGCCACGGATGATTTCAAGATGGCACTCAACATAGCCACTCCGGCTTCGGTAAAAACATAGGGAGTATAACCGCCAAAAGGTGTCTTCGTTTTTGGGGTCACAAATTGTGATCCCATACTGGTAATCAAGAAGTTAAGTTCTTCTTCCGTAGGCTCAAACATAAAATCCTCCGGGAAACTGTCCATATTTCGACGTACCGCCTGCTTCAAGACACGAGTCTCAATACCATAATATCTCGCTAAGTCGAAGTCAAACATCACCGGCACACCACGCACAATATAAATGCGGCTGCGTATATCTTCCACATTAGGAACCAATGCCGTTGATTGTATATTTTTGTCTTTTGACATAAGTTATTTTTTTCTATTTCGTTTTTCTCTTTAGAGGATATTCTTTAAAATCTTAACTCAAAATCTTTTCCAAATCGGTTGACGATATTCTTTCTCTAATTTCGCTTCGCTCAGAAATCTAACTCAAAATCTGTTCTATAATCTCAACTCAAAATCTACTTACATCCTACGGACATCCAATAGAGTGGTCGCGGTGGGAACATTGCGTAGGAGGCTCCTTGAACATTGCTCTAATGCGAGGCTCCAAAATCGCCATCGCCTCATCGGATGTATAATAGTTTTGTTTCATTGTTTCTATTTTTTTCTTTGGACCGCCTCGAATGAGTGTCGACCGAGTGTCGAGTGATCCCCTACCCAAAAGCACCACAAAAAAAGCGGTAACATCGCTACTGATATTACCGCTTAAAGTATTGCTTGTGCAATTATAACTTATTTCTCTGGTAGATGAAATCTCACAGGAAAGAATTTTAAAAACTCTTGATATGCTGATAAGATCTCGTCATGGTGAGGATGATCATGGCGCATCAACAAACCCGCATAATAGATTTCATTATCTATTTTCACTGAATCACTATACATCGTTAAATTATGACTCATCGCATAGGCTTGATACCAAATTGTGTACAAACGATTGCGAGCTGCCTGACGATGATCTACCGGGTCACAAATATAAAGCATTACAGATGGCTCTTGGGCAAAAAACTCTTCTAATACAGCCACCACAACATCCACAATCTTACTATCATGCGAACCATGTTCTCCTTCAGTATTATCAATAAAGAAGTGATATGCTCCCTCCTTCATAAATAATGTATCTGCATAAAAACCGACACTATAACGAATGCCGCCATCGGTTGTAAAAGCAAACGTTAAATCCGTCAACTTAACCAATTGGTAAGGAGATTTTGCGTTTATGTGATCTAAAGACAAATTCATAATGCTAAACGTCTTTCACATTCACGAACTTGAGCTCGCCACTCATCTTTCAAATGCAACATTTTGCGAAAGGCTTCTTCTGCCTCTGCCTGTGTACCATAATGTACAAATAAATCATTTTGCATAATGTTTCCTTCCTTTTATACTTTTGCGTTTTGCGACGCAAAGGTACGGAAAAATTTTGACATACGCAAGTTTTTTGCCTAAAATCGTACAAAAAACTTACTTTTTACGGTAATATCAATATTTCAAAGATCACTCACACAAAAAACAACACACTCCCACAGGGTGCGACAAATACAGTTTAGAGAAATACCAAAAAACGCCCAGCCTTACCTTACGGAAGGTTGAGCGCTATGGCATAACAATATTGGGATATCATATATTCCCATAAGCTGTAGTGTGTCTTAACCGTTTACTGTCTTATGATGTTTTTTTTCAAAAAATATGGACTTTTTCAAATCCGAGTGCAAAGGTACTGCTTTTTTTTCATATATGCAAATTTATTTGCACTTTTTTTCAAAATTTCTTACAAATTTACAACGGATCAACATTGAGAAGAATTTGAATGGATTTAAGATTCGGTAAGTTACGAACATAATCAATATGTTGCATCACCCGCTGCTTGGCATTAGCAAACGAAGCAGAGGTCTCAATCCGCAAACGGATATTGCGAATATAATACCTATTCACCCGCTGAATTGCCGGCAAAAGTACCACCGAACAACGCGGACCAAAACACTGCGATAAAAGCTGCTGCAAGACGTAAGCTGCCGCCTCTGTTTTAGCCGAATCAGTATGACGAACCGTCACCTCAATAAGCCGATGAAATGGGGGATACTTGAATGTTTTACGCTCCGCTATCTCGTGATTATACAACGCCAAATAATCGTGCTGTTGCACCTGCGAAAAAACTGCATTCGTAGGGTCAAACGTCTGAATAAACACTTGCCCTTCCGTACCCTTACGTCCGGCACGTCCCGCTACCTGTTCAAGCAGTTGAAAAGCACGTTCCGCTGCCCGAAAATCGGGTTGCGCCACCATCTGATCTGCCTGCAAAACCGCCACCAACGACACATCATCAAAATGCAACCCCTTCGTCACCATCTGGGTGCCAATCAAGATATCCACCTCATGGTTAGAAAAGGCATCAATAATATGCTGATAATCGTCCTTTCGACGAGTGGTGTCTAAATCCATTCGCGCCACTTTCGCCTCCGGGAAGAGCTTATGCACTTCCTCCTCAATACGTTCAGTACCAAACCCGTGAATCTTCATCTCCCCTCCACACGCAGGACAGACGGTAGGCAACGGAATAGTGTGCCCACAATAGTGACAAACCAACTGCCGAGGCGAGAGGTGAACCGTCAGCGACACATCGCAGTTCGGACAACGCGGCGGTTGACCACAAGCCGTACACTGAATAAAAGGCGCATAACCCCTTCTATTCTGAAAAAGAATAACCTGCTTATGCTCCGCCAAAGCCACGCGTATCTGTTCTACCAGCGGATCGGAAAAATGGTCGTACATCTCCTTACGATGATACTGCCGCTGAAGGTCTATCAGATGAATAGACGGCAGAGCCAATCCTGCATAACGCTCCGACAGCGTCACCAACCCATATTTGCCCGTCTGGGCATTGTAATACGTCTCAATAGCCGGCGTAGCAGTACCGAGTAACACCTTCGCGTGCTGCTGATGAGCAGCCATGATGGCGACCGAACGCGCATGGTAACGCGGAGCCGGGTCTTGCTGTTTATAAGAAGGCTCATGCTCCTCGTCTATAATCACCAACCCAAGGTTTGTGAGGGGCAAAAAAACCGCCGAACGCGCCCCTAAGATAAGAAGAGGCTGTTGAGTCGGTTGTGTGAGCGAACGATAGATCTCCATCCGCTGGACATCGGTCACACGCGAGTGATACACCACCAACCGGGCACCGAAATGTGCAGCCAGACGAGAGGTGAGTTGAGTGGTAAGAGCAATCTCGGGAACGAGATAAAGCACATTCTTACCCTCCCCTAAAGTTTGGTCAATGAGATGGGTGTAAATCTCCGTTTTCCCCGACGAAGTGACCCCATGCAAGAGCACCACCTCATGCGATTGCCACTGCTCTTGTATCTGTGTCAATGCCTGCTGCTGCGGTTGGTTGAGTGCAGCCAGAGGGGTGGGGGAGATAGAGGTATAATCGGGTCGTTTAACACGACGATGAGGGGCATCAAGACTATATGTCTTATCAAGCGCTTTGGCAGGTAACGCCGCCGCGAGTACATCGCCGATAGGACACATATAATAGGTTGCTATCCAATGCCATAAATCGAGTTGAGCAGAAGTGACGATAGGAGTATTGTCAAGGATAGCCGTGATTGGACGTAGTTTTAGTGAAGAGTGAAGCGTGGAAAGCGGAGAGTTATCTACAATGCCGATACACTCTTTTTTACCCAGGGGCACGAGCACACGCGTTCCCGCTGCGGGCACAGGCATCCCATCAGGCACGGAATAAGTATATGTGTCCGCAATAGCAAGAGGTAATATGATGTTGATGCTCTTCACGTTAGAATTTTATGTGATTTTGAGGCATGTTTCCAAAATTGCATGCAAAGGTACGATTTTTTTTTGATATACACAAAGAAAACGACAAATAAATTTGCATATGTGGAAAAAAAGTTGTAATTTTGCGGCCGATAAACGCAAGAAATAATTAGCAGGTATGCTGACACTAACTGAAATAAAAGATTTATTGGTAAAAGGAGAACATCTTACCCTTGAGTGTAAACGATGCGAAAATAAACTTCCGAATAGTCTATGGGACACTTATTCT
>JAZLHD010000128.1:0-4807 GCA_045616645.1 Paludibacteraceae bacterium | reverse complement strand
CTTGGCAGATATATTTGGTAAAATGGGACGCAAATTATACTATTACCACAAAAATGGAGGCGTGGAACTGGACTTTTTGATTCGCTATTGTGGAGAGTGTGTCCCTGTTGAATGCAAAGCCGTAAATGGAAATGCCAAATCTCTGAAAACAGTATCGCAGAATCCCGATAAATATCATGTGCAACAAGCCATCAAAATAGGTGATTATAATATTGGTCAATCAGGAAACATTTTGACCATTCCTCATTATATGGCGTTCTTATTGACCGAAATGTAATTTACACAAGGAAGGGAAGAAAGTTCTCATCCTTACAGGCAGGAGCGGCATCAAGGAGCTAAGCAAATAAAGAACTTCATTCTTTTCCTAAATTCGTTGACACTTTCCTAAAAAAGTTGACATCGTCCTATTTTTGTTGACACATGCAAACTGCCATTGGCATTTTTGTGGCACATTCGAGTTGGACATGTCCAACTGTCCATCTCTCTATAATCCACTTTCCATCAGTTATTTATCACGAGTTGGACATTTGGACATGTCCAACTTGTGTCCTACTTCGACACAGTCGCGGCATGGGACGAGTACCCCTTTACCATCCTCCTTGACGGACGCGGTAATCACGCGGAAATCACGCGGAAATCACGCGGAGTTGGAGGCTAAAACACCATTACAATAGCGTACACCCACAGAACAAAAAAATACTGAAGTGTACTTTAGAAAATCGAAAAATATTAAAAAATCTAAAATATACTTTAGAAAAATGAAGAAATATTTGCAATTGCGTAACGCACACGGCGCAAAGTCTCCTCTTTCCCCAGTATATCGGTAATGGACCAGATGTGAGGACCACGGGCGGCACCTACAAGGCAGATACGGAAGGCATTCATTACGATACCTACGCCGTATTCGTTCTTTTCTATCCAAGGCATTACGAGGGCATCCAAAGCCTCTGCGGACCAGTCGTCTTGTGCCTCTAATAAAGCAAGTAACTCGCGCATGTGTTTGGGGCTATCCTCTTTCCAGCGTTTATTAAGGCTCTTCTCGTCGTAAGTCGTTGGAGCTACAAAGAAGAAATCGACTTGATCCCATAACTCGCTTACGAAGTTCACACGCTCCTTGACTAAGCCTACGATTTTTGGGAGTAGGGGAGTAGAGGGGGAGAGGGGAAGGGCGGTAAGTCTGGATTCTAAAATCGGCAATAACTCAGCGGCGAGTTCTTCGTCGGAACGACGCAACAAGTACTGGTGATTAAACCATTTTCCTTTCTCGTAATCGAATTTCGCGCCGTTCTTGCTGACGCGGTCGAGGGAGAACTCTTGTATGAGTTCGTCCATGGAGTACATCTCTTTGTCGCCGGCACTATGCCAACCGAGTAGCGCGAGGAAATTGATGACGGCTTCGGGGTAATACCCGCTCTCGCGATAGCCGGAACTAACGGTACCATCTTTCTCGTTGTGGAACTCCAACGGGAAGACAGGGAACCCTAATCGGTCGCCATCGCGTTTGCTCAGTTTGCCGTTGCCGTCGGGTTTGAGCAGCAAGGGTAGGTGAGCAAATTGAGGCATCGTGTCCTCCCATCCGAAAGCGCGGTAGAGTAACACGTGCAGCGGAGCCGAAGGCAACCACTCCTCGCCACGAATGACGTGACTGATCTCCATCAAGTGGTCATCTACGATGTTGGCAAGGTGATAGGTTGGCAGGTCGTCTGCGGACTTATAGAGCACCTTATCGTCTAAGATAGAGGAGTTAATCACCACGTCGCCACGGATGAGGTCGTGAACGGTCACGTCCTCGTTGGGTTCAATCTTAAACCGCACCACAAACTGGTCGCCGCGCTCTAAACGCTCGTGTACTTCGTCGGCACTGAGGGTGAGGGAGTTAACCATCTGTTCGCGGGTGGAGGCATCGTATTGGAAGTTAGCAATCTCTTGTCTTTTCTTATCGAGTTCTTCGGGGGTGTCGAAGGCGATATACGCGTGACCGGAGTCCAGCAGTTGTTTGACATATTGGTTGTAAATGCTGCGGCGTTCGCTCTGACGATAGGGACCATGTTCGCCTTTGCCGTTAGGGGCATCAAGACATATTCCTTCATCTATTTTGATGCCCAACCAGTCGAGGGCTTCGATGATGTATTGCTCTGCACCGGGCACAAAACGGGTGGAGTCCGTATCTTCGATACGAAGCAGCATGTCTCCGCCGTGTTGGCGGGCAAATAGGTAGTTATACAACGCGGTGCGAACACCTCCAATATGCAACGCTCCCGTAGGAGACGGAGCAAAACGAACTCTAACTCTTCTTTCCATATTTTGTTTTTGTTTATTCTATTTCACGGTGCAAAGGTACGGTTTTTTTTTGATATGTGCAAATTTATTTGCTTTTTTATGCTAAATCTGTCTAAAATAGTTTGTAGGGGTTTTGGTAAGTCCTTGTAAATCCAACGCTTAGACTATGGTGCTCCGTGGGTGCTCCGTTACTTTATTCGATGAAGGCACTGTTTAGGGGATGGTAGGGAGTTGCGATATATCGCGAACGATAGTGAGCGATAGGTATTACTAGGACTTCCTAGGACGCTGCGCTTGACTAGGTATTGCTAGGAAAGGCAGAGGGGCAGAGAGGCGGAAAGGCGGATGGGCGGAGAGGCAGAGAGGCAGAAAGGAGGGGTGCCCTACAACCACGAGGTCCGGCCTGCTGACGCGACGATATATCGTGGCCGGACAAAGGACGGGCACGAAAACCACTCGCGGACGCTCGCGGCACAGAACAATAATCGTGTTGTCTTAGTACAGCACTAGGCGCTGCAAAGCCCTTGTGACAGGCGTTTCACTGTCGTTGGACTGCCACTGCATTTTCGCTCGACTGCCGTTCGACTGCCGTTCGACTGCCGCTCGACTGCCGTTGTAGATGGCTGATTGATAGGCTCTATCGATTTTCACATCTTTCTCCGTCAATGTAGAGGGGTTGTTCTTGTCATCAGGCATGCCTATAAGCAAGTAAAATTGAAAATAAATTTGCGTATATCAGAAATTTTTATTACCTTTGCAGCGCGAAAATATATGATTATGAAAAAGATAGTTACTTTTATGTTTGCGCTATTGTGCGCGAGTGGAGCGTTTGCGACTGTTAGAGTGGTCTTGCCTAAGTGGTTTACAGAAATTCCAGAAAATGAATACGTCGGTATTTCCGAACCTGGGGGAAATGAGAACCATGTGGATTTGTGATTTTTGATTTGTGCCTGGTGAAAAGTTACAAAAATGACGTATAGCGAAATCCCATAATATGGCAATATTTTGGGAATATAATCCCATAATATATCAATATTTTGGGAATAAAAGTGATTTTTTAGGCTAAAAAATTTGTGTATATCATTTATTTTTCGTACCTTTGCGGAAAATTTCTAAGATATGATACGACGACAATTATTACAACGACTATCTCAAACACTCAATGATGGTAAAGTTACCTTGCTCATTGGCGCACGACAAGTAGGAAAAACAACACTCCTAAAAGAAATGATTAGTCAATCGACTATGACCGATGTGCTATGGCTCAACGGAGACCTTCCGCAAGTCAGAGCAACGCTGGAGTCGAATAATCTACAAGAGATATCGTTACTAATCCATAATGCTAAAGTGGTGGTTATTGATGAGGCCCAACGAATTAATGACATTGGACTGACGTTGAAAATCATTGTTGACACGATGCCCGATGTTAAACTATTCGTCACCGGCTCATCCTCTTTTGAATTGCGAAACCAATTAGATGAGCCTCTAACCGGACGAAAAACAACCTATTACCTTTATCCCATTTCTACCCAAGAACTATATGAAACAGAAGGTCTTATTGCGGTTAAAGAGCGTTTGGAATCCCGACTGATTTATGGATCTTACCCCGCAGTGATGACCAGCAGGACACCCAAAGATATATTGATGGAGTTGGCCGAGAGCTATCTGTTCAAAGATGTGCTACAGGTAGAAGGACTGCGTCGAGCCAACGTGTTGGAGAAATTACTCACCGCCCTTGCCTTACAGATAGGTAGCGAAGTCAATTATAATGAACTGTCAAAAACGGTTGGCGTTGATCGCAAGACGGTGGAGAAATATATTGATATCTTAGAGAAGTGTTATATCATTTTCCACCTCAATAGTTTCAATCGTAATATCCGTACGGAACTAACGAAAGGAAAGAAAATATATTTCTATGATATGGGTATTCGTAATGCTATTATTAAACAATTTGCACCACTCGAATTGAGACAAGATATAGGTGCTCTATGGGAAAATTTCTTTATTGCCGAACGAATGAAATATAATCATTATCATGGGCAATATGTTAATTCTTATTTCTGGCGCACAACTAATAAACAGGAAATAGACTATATTGAGGAGCAGGATGGGGAATTAAGATTATTTGAATTGAAATGGAACCCCCAAAAGCAAAACATTCGATTGCCGAATCTATTTCTCGACACCTATCATCCTATTCAAACAACCATTGTAACGAAAGAAAATTATTTAACTTACCTAATGTAGTCCTTTTGCGACGCGAAAATATATATGATTATGAAAAAGATAATTACATTTTTATTTGCGCTATTGTGCGCGAGTGGGGGATTTGCTCAGTCGTTGGAGATTGTGCAACCGTTGGAAATGATAGAGCATAGTTCTGTGCTGGTTCAATATCGTAACGAGTTTGGTAGGTGGAATATGCCGGATAAGGATGACACTTTCCCCTTTGCGTTGATTGTGATGCAACTCGAAGGAAATGCTACAGAAGTAAAAGCTGCCAAAGAGGTTATCCTTTTGAATTTAG
>JAZLHD010000127.1:0-1221 GCA_045616645.1 Paludibacteraceae bacterium | reverse complement strand
AATTTCTCCCCTATCCACAAGTCATCCGCGGGCGTTTCAACGAACGTCGGTTCGGTCCTCCAGTGGATTGTACTCCACCTTCAACCTGCTCATGGATAGATCGTCGGGTTTCGGGTCTATGTTAGGATACTGTCGCCCTATTCAGACGCGCTTTCGCTACGGCTCCACCTCTTCGGCTTAACCTTGCATCACAACATAACTCGCCGGTTCATTCTTCAATAGGCACGCTATCACCCATTAACGGGCTCTAACTTTTTGTAAGCATACAGTTTCAGATTCTTTTCACTCCCCTCCCGGGGTTCTTTTCACCTTTCCCTCACGGTACTGGTTCACTATCGGTCACTAGTTAGTATTTAGCCTTGCGCAGTGGTCTGCGCTCCTTCCGACAAAATAACTTGTTTCGCCGTACTCAGGATCTCACTAGGGGGTTATGATCTTACGGATACGGGACTATCACCCACTCTGGTTGGCTTTCCCAAGCCATTCTCCTTACACATAACACATCCCACATTGTGGTCCACACCCCGACCCAAAGGTCGGTTTGGGCTCCTCCGCTTTCGCTCGCCGCTACTGACGGAATCGATTAAATCTTTCTTTTCCTCGAGCTACTAAGATGTTTCAATTCACTCGGTGTTTCTTCATTGCGAATATATATTCCTCGCAAGATGACACGGGATAAACCGTGCCGGGTTGCCCCATTCGGACATCGTCGGATCAAAGCTCACTTCCAGCTCCCCAACGCTTTTCGCAGGTAGTCGCGTCCTTCTTCGTCTTCTAGTGCCAAGGCATTCACTGTACGCCCTTATTAACTTAACTTCGTAAAATATAGGTTTTTTGTAATTGTCTTGCTTTTAAGCAATTTTGCTTATTATTTGTTACGCATTCTCAACATATTGATGAAATCAATAATTGTTGCAACATAACAGAAAGAACATGTTTTATAATATCCAGTTTTCAAAGAACAGCTTGAGAGAACTGATCTCTCAAAACTAAACAGATTGCACCGAAACTAACGTCACCAGTAATTAACTAAAAAATTTAGGTTTTAATGTACAGATTAGGTCTTCCCTAATCTAAAATTTCTTTCTCCATAGAAAGGAGGTGATCCATCCCCACGTTCCCGTAGGGATACCTTGTTACGACTTAACCCCAATCACCAGTCCTACCTTAGGCGTCTCCCCCCTTGCGGTTAGGATAACGACTTCGAGTATTACCAGCTCT
>JAZLHD010000126.1:0-11744 GCA_045616645.1 Paludibacteraceae bacterium | reverse complement strand
CCCCCTACTCCTCAATCCTCAATTCTCTACTCCTCTACTCCTCTACCCCCCCCTACTTACGGGCAATTATACAAAGGAATATTGGTCATTTGTTCCTGCTGTATATAAGGGCGTAACGAATAACGAATAGCATGTAAGTCTGAACGTGATTGTAAAAGGGTTGTTAACGAATTACTACGTACATTGCGCGCTGCTTTAACCTCAATAGGAACCAACTTCCCTTCTTTTTGTATTAAGAAATCTATTTCTAAGCGAGATGTGTCTGCGCTATGATAACCAACATAGGTAAATCCGGTTGCTTTCATTTGTTGCAAGACATATTGTTCCGTCATACCTCCTTTGTACTCTACAAAACCACTATCATCTAATAATATTTGTTTAGGATCAACATCCATCATTGCGCCCAATAAACCTATATCCGATAAATACAATTTAAAATTAGAGGGTTCCTCGTATGCTCTTATCGGCATAGATAACTTAGATACGCGACACACACGGTATGCCAATCCCGCATCACATAGCCATTGAATAGCCAACTCAAAATCTTTCGCTCTTGCCCCCTTGCGTAAAGTACCATAAATAAACTTTTTATTTTCCTTGAAAAGTTGCGACGGGATAGACTGCCACACCATTCGAATACGAGCAACCATGTCTATCGGCGCATGTTTGGAAAAATCTTTATCATAGCCACGCAAGATCTCTGTTTGAAGTGCTCTTACATTTTGTAAGGAGTCTGTTTGGACATAAGCATTTACCACCTCCGGCATTCCTCCTACAAAGAAATATTGACGCAAAAGTTCTATACAATGTTCGTGCAATGGGGCTAAAGTCTCATAATCGCCATTACGTAAAAGCGACACCAATGGCTGTTCTCCTTTGGCCAACAAAAACTCCTCAAAACTCATTGGATAAATCTCAATCGTATCCACCTGACCTACCGGATAAGAAAAATCAGCATGAAGAGCCAAACCTAATAATGAACCTGCCACGGCAATATGATACTGAGGCGCTTGCTCTCTAAATGCCTTTAAAGCCTCCAGCGCTTCCGGAATATCTTGCACCTCATCCAAGATAATCAAAGTATCGCCCGGAGTAATATCCACACCTGACAATGCGCGCAAAGCTCGTAAGATGCGGTCAACATCTATATCTTGTGCGAAAATCTGACGCAAGAACGCATTTTTACGGCACATAAAATAGGCTGACTTAGCATATTCTTGCTTGGCAAAGGTTTGTAGAAGCCAAGTCTTCCCCACTTGCCTTGCACCATTTAATACTAATGGTTTACGTGATGGACTGTTTTTCCATTCCTTAAACTGCTGATAAACAAGTCTTTCCATATAGTTTACTACATTTTTTTGCACATATTTTTAGTGAAGGTATACATTTTTCTGCACCTATTTTGCTCACAAACATACATTTTTCCGCACCTAATCGCCTGCAAAGGTACAACAAAAATTTGGTATGAGCAAATATTTTTTCACTTTTTCCACAAAAAAAGCGTAAATTCATTCGAACTTACGCTTTTTTACTATTACGAACACAATCGCTGCCAACGCCATCACTACCCACGGTATATCGCCGATGGGGGCAGAACCGGGCTTTGGTGGTTCCCACTGTCCACCACCTCCTCCTATTGTGCCACTGCCAAAGCCTCCAACTTTATTTGGACCTCCAAACAAATTGTTTACATTTGTAGAGGTCCCGTCAGCTATAGAGACACCACCACTAATTGCTGCAGCGGATGTTGTAAACGATGTTTGCACATTTATTGTAGGCACGGATACCGAATAACTCGGTCCCGAAGATACATGTGAAGAGGTTGAGCGGAACGAGGACGAAGGTCCGTCTTTGTTCCCATTGTTTACATTATTGTACCACGTATCGTAGCCTACTCCGGATGTGGAAACGGAGTGTACCTTAGCTTTACTGGTCATATATACTTGTCCTGTTGCCGAGAGTGTTCCCAACAACAGGAATAGTATTACGAACCGATTTTTAACAGACAAAATCATTTTCTTAATGTTTCACAAAGAATTTCAACACGCTATCCTCTACGCGAACCGTATATACGCCTTCCGGCAGGTCTGTTGTAGAGATAGTGGTATTATGGTTAAACGTTACTTGTTTTAACAGCTCTCCCGCTGCGGAATAGATGAAGGCCACACTATTTGCGTCAGCATCGGTTATATAGAGCACTTGTTTGTTGTACCAAATTTTCGCTTTATAGCTTAGACCGGTCCAACCGGTAGGAACAACAGGTGTATTCTCGGCTTTGATGATGCGGAAGCGGTAATCGTCCTCGTAATTAGGTGTTGCCATGAAAGAATAGGTTGCTCCATCTTTCACGTCAAAGACATCTCCTGTCTGGACATCCATTAGTTGTAGAGAATCTCCTATCACAGACGATATTGATAGTTCATAGTTTGTATCTTCGCCCGACAGGAAACCGACGAAAGTACCATCTAAATCATTGGATGCCGAAACTGCCATTAAGCCATCTTCTTCGGTTGTGTAGAGATTAACCACACCAAACGTTCCCATCAGTGGAGCATCATAGCCGTTATCATATCCTTTGGTAAAGTCGGCTTTCTCAAGCAAGTACACACTTGTTGAGCCACTATTCTCACTGTTTACGATTATTTGGGCTCGATGGGTTAGTGCTTTTACTTGATTTTCATGCGCTTGGCGAATACTATCGCGAACGCGCATATCCTCTGTAACATCTGCTATGGGTAAGGTATTATCATGCAAGGCAACCCGTTGGGGTTGGTTCATGTCATCTACTGTATTTGTCCGTTCATAAGCATACCAAACATGTTTCTGATAATTTAACTTAACAAAGGTTTCTGCTTGATATACTTGGACGCAAACTCCTTGCATGGACGGAATCAATGTTTGGTAGTTGTCCAAATAGCTTGCGCTTAGCATTGGGATGGCCGTAAATGTACCCGGAGTTGCCGCAGCACGCTCTTTTGTTGTTCCATGATCGTACCAATCAGCCCAAGTACCTGTATTATAAAGATAGAATGTGAAATCCATTGCGCCCGCATCTGAAGGAACATCATCTTGTGTGAAGCACTTCACATCAATAGGAGAAGGATAACTATTGGCAAACATATTCTGTCCGCCCAAACCACCAGGAGTATAGGTAAACGGAATCGTTACATCTCTATTAATCAGTTTGCCATTATACTCTAAAACAGGCGTACCATATTGAGTTAACGCATACGCTGTAAATGGTGCAACCTCAGCCTGTTTTTTTGGCGAAGCATCACTCTCTGCTTTCTTGTCTATCCATCCTTGCGCCTCGTTCCATTCATAAAGCCAAGTGATATAATCCACATTATAACCCATTGCTTCTACGGGGAAGCCCATATATTGCCATTGGGCATCTTGTTTCCCATCCACTTTCTGGGCGGCTTCAATATCGCCGCGAGTAGCAAGTTGTACGGTAGCTGTCGGTAATGAATAACGTTCCCCTTGCCCGTTTGCCCATTTAGGTGATACACGCAAATATCCTTGATTTTCTTTCGACGATTCAATAACAACCGAGCATTTATCTCCAACGGTGATTCCTCCATTGTGGATGGTTAAGCCTCCCTGAGGAGCAATTCTCACTTCCGGATAGACACCATCATGAGCATAAATTTTCAAATTATATACATTGGCTTCACAATCAACAATAACATTTTGGTCAATCTCTACAGAATGAGATGCTGTTGGCAATTTTCCATGTTCATGACCTCCATAATACCAGTTTTTAGGATCCGACCAACGAGCTGTTTCGTTATGGTTATCAAATGTCATCTGACCAAGCATGTCCACATCCAAATCAACACCCACGGTCACCATCTCTCCTAAGGAGGTTGTGAATGTGATTTGCTCGGTATATTTATGTGGGTCCTCCCAAGAACCTCTTAATTGATATACATAATAGCCATAATCTCCACAATCGTTGGAAGCTTCTGTACATGCTTGTTCTGCGGCACCATTTAAACTAACGCGAATAGGTTTGAGTGTTAGATTGGCACCTGTTTCGTTTGTAATAGAAGCTATAATCGGTGGTATATCGGAGAAATAGACTTTTATCTCTTTTACATAATCTTGGTTGATACTTACTTTTTCATCAATCGTTGCAGATTCGGTTCTTAAGTAAGAAGCTTGAGTTATAGATACGTCGGAGATATATCGAGAATTGTTTCCTAAATCTTCTTCGGTTATGAAACGAATCATTCGATAATTCTCATTTATATCATGGTCATAAGGTTCTGAGGATGTGTGGTTTAAATTAAACGTCATTATTTGAGTCCAATCATCATTTTCAGAAGCTTTTCCGTAGACATTCACAGTACCGTCTAATGCCAAAACACTTTTTCTTGCCTTAAAGGATAATTTTGCTCCTGGTTTATCATACGAATATTCGAATCCTGACCCAATTGCTTTTTCTTTAAGTTCTTCTAAGACAAAACTCTCACAGTTTTCTCCAAACTTACGCACCTTCACCATCTTTTCCAAAGTAAACGCCTCGTATTCGCCCGTTTGAGATACGGAAGCAGTAATCGTTGTTTCACCCTCCCCGATTAGATGTAATTTACCATCTTTGATTTCTGCAACACTTTGCCCTGTGGGTACCGAATAGGATATAGTGCTTCCGCTTGGAATATTTTCCAATAATCCATCCATAGCAACTGCATTGAAGGGGTCGGAATAGACATCTATTGTACCCTCTTGAGTGGTAACATAATTTACAAAGGATTGGTTCCAAACAATCGTTTGCGGCCGCCTATCAATAGTGAAGGTTACCTCGCTTACACAAGGCGCAGTATAAGAATCTCCTTGTGTACGAGCAATAATGTTAACAGTTCCGGCACTTATTGCTGATAATTTTGTTCCGTTCTCAACCTTAACAATCGTTTCATCTTTACTTTCATACGTTACTGCTAAACCACTTTTTGCAACAGCAACATTACTTGGGATTTGGTCTTTGGCATAGAAACGCAACTCCTTACCCTCATTCCAAGTAATCTCATCAGCGATTCCGACAAAGGTAATCTGTTGCTCTTTATTTGCAGATTTATAATTGGCATTACCGGCATAAGTGGCGGTAATGGTCACGGTGCCTTGTTTATTACAATGTATCTTTCCGTTTACAATTGAAGCAACCGCTGCATCGCTTGTGGAGAAAGAGAGACTCGATTGCAGCGCCTCGGGCGTAATCTTAAATAGTTGCAAATCAACATCGCCCGTTGCCGAAGCAGGATACGATGCCTGACCCGTCCAAGTGATAGTGGGTTGAGCCTGAATTACGGTTACAGATACTGGCACTTCACAGGATGTATAAGTACATTCATCCTCAGGCGTAAAGACCGCTGTTCCGTTATACGTTCCAACAGCGGAAGGAACAACCGTTGCATTCTTCCAAGCGATAGTACCCTCAGTATCTCCTCCTGTTAGGGTTAAGGAAGACGAAGCAAGTGACTGACCATACAAAATGGCAGTAGCGGTCGGGTGCAAGGTGGGTGTAATAGACGTAATAGACACTTGCACTTGTTTTGATTGTGTAGTCTCAAAGTTCTCATTCTCCGGAACCGAAGCGGTAATCGTAATCGGGGTTGCTGTTGCACAATGAGCCACTAATTGTCCGTTTACGATAGAGGCTTTCGTTCCGTCGGAAGAGGTATATTGTATTTGGTCCGTCACACCGGTAATGGTAGGTCCGCTAATAGATGCCGTCAGGGTAATCGGGTCTGCATTAACTGCGACCGAAGCCAATTCGGGTTGATTCCATTCTATCGTGCGCGTAGCCTTATTAACATGTAGGGTCACCTCTTTTGTTACCGTATAGTAGGCCACATCGTTTGGGGTAAAGATAACTTTTACTTTCGAACCATTTTGGCTATAGAGCACTTGGTTTGTTCCATTTTCCCAAGTAAAGGTTCCTGCAACATTCGCCGTGCAAGAACTCAAATAAGTTGCAGCATCTGCATTGAGCGTCTGTCCCGCAGTGAGAGTAACCTCATCTCCGGCCCAAATTACGTTTGGTGTTTGTTTGATAACGTGAACCGTAATCTGAGCATTTTTCGGACTGAAGTGTGATTTTTTTGGATTAAAGATCATGGTACGCGTAATGACAGCCTCGGCTGTGTTAATTACTTCGTCCCCATTCTCCCACTCAATGGATTCGGCTTCTACGGGTTGATCAGCTTTAATAACAGCGTCACCAACGGAACGAGCTTGTAATTCCGAATAACCGGAAACAAGAGTAGCAGTTCTTAGTTTCTGACCTGCGTTCACATTATATTCGGGAAGCGGTTCCACAAACTTGATTAGGTGAACGGTAGCCGTTACCGAAACCTCCTTGGTTGCCTCTCCATATAAAGCCGTATTGGTAGGAGTGAACTTCACTGTTCTTTGGTAAGTTCCGTAAGCATCCAATATTTCCGAAGGATTTTGCCAAGCAAACGAGCCTGCCACTTCTACCTTTTTGTCATTGTAGGAGAAGTATGCTTTCGCATTTGTGGTATTCAAAGTGGAGGTAGAGAGGGCTGTTCCTACTAGGATATCCGAGGCGGTGATAGTGCCTTCAATCGTGACGGGTTCGCACTTGTTAATCGTAATCGTTTTGCTTACCGATGGAGCTGCGGAATAGGTCTCGTTACCTGCTTGAGAAACAGTAATCGTTGCTGTTCCGGGCGACTTAATGGTAATTGCCCAGCCACCATTGGTTACTTGTTCTGCCGAAATCACACCCGAGTTGTTGGAACTATATGTTACAGCTAAATCGGAAGAAGTGGTTGCGTCAGCAGCGATGGTCTCGCAGCCGTAGTAAGTAGCAGCCGGATTCCAAGTAATCGTTTGGTCTTTGAAACTTGGCGTAACCGGAATGACTATATTCTCTACGACAGCATACTTGACTTGGTCATTGGGAGTAAATTTAGCGTTGTAATTATTCGTACCCACTTTCACTTCTTCACTCGTATTCATCCATTGGAAAACACCGTCAACGGAAGCCGTTCCACCCGTCAAAGCGACATCTTTTAGAGTGCACGGACGATAGCAAACGTCTGCCGTAGGATTGGCTGTAATTGTAGGAATGGCCTTGTTAATAGTGATAACTTTTGCTATCTCCGGAGCCGCAGCATAAGCACCCACCGCATCGCAATGAGCAGTAATCGTTACTGTACCGCTCTTGAGGATATTTAATTTATTACCATCAATCGTGGCGACCGTTTCGTCGGAAGAAGTGTAGTAAACCGGATAGCCCGGTAGTACGCGTCCGTTAAATGTAACATTATCGGTTGTCCAATGCGTTTCTGCCTCAGAAGTAAAGTCGATGATAGTTTGCGCGATAGCTTGAGCAGTTAGTTCAATTGAAATCTCTATTTTCGTTTCGTCTTCCTTTCCGTCCGAGATAGTGATTGTACCTTTATATGTCTTTGCTTGAGTAGGGGTGAAGGAGAATGTAAAAGCATCTTCTCCATAACTACCGCAGCCATCACCCAAGGTTGATGTCGAGAGGTTCGATTCGTTGAAGTCGCCATTCACAGTAACCGTCATCACATCAATATTGGAGTGATCGATTTTTATATCTTTCGAATATAAGGTGTTTATATCTATCGCACCTGTCAAGGATTCTACAGAAGATGTCATATATTTCGCACGCTTGATGGAGAGATCAGATACGTGATGATCCACTTCTTCAGATGAACGCACACGAATCTTTGTTGCAGAAGCATCTACTGAAGCATAATAATCCTTATACGAGCCTTGGTTTACAACTTCGTTAAAGATGTTCACCCATTGCCATTGTTCGTTGATATAAGCGTATTCATCAATAAGCAATGCACCATAGGTATGCAAGGTACTCCAAGAACCAGTATATTTATCATGATAAGCTTTAAATGTAAGAAGGGTTGCGGGCGTTCCCGATAAATCAAACTCTTTGGGATTATTTAAATTGTTTGCAAACGTACACGATTGCCCTGCTAATGCATATTCTTCACATGGTGATTCAGGATCACGCACTATCACGCGTTTCATCATCGTGATAGGGAAGTAGTCTTGGTCTCCAATCTCTCCACCGGCTTGAGAAGCAATGATATAAGCTTCACCCGCTACTGTAGTTGAGATATTTAATGTAGCATTATTCGTTCCACTCAAAGTAACACAATTAGTACTTCCCTCTTTGATACTATAAGTAATCGTTCCTCCACTGGAAGCTGTCGCACTTAAGGTTAGAGGGTCATCTCCCCATTTGAGTCCCATTAGATTTTGGTTCCACGTGATAGTTTGCTTGAGTTTATTATCTACCGTAAACGTCTTTGTGCTACTAGTCTCGTTGTATTGATCTGAACCGGGATAATTAGCCGTTATTTCACTCGTTCCGGCACCTATTGCATGTATCGTTTTACCATCCTCAGAAACCTCAATAGCAGAAGAATTAGAGGAAGAGAAAGTTACTTTTGCGTTCTCATCTTCAAGGGCAAGTTTCGCAATATAGGTAATATCTGCTGATGGATATTTTTCTCCTACATTCATCACATAACCTGTCGAACTTAAAGCGTTATTCCACTCAAAGGTCAAGGATTTCTTTGTGGTTTCACCTTTTACATAAATATATTGCGTATAAGTGCCATTAGTAATAGTAATCGTAGCGGAGTGCTCAGCAATATCTTTACTACGATGATAGGTTACATTAATCGATTGCGAACCTAACTCCCCATATTGAGCGAAACCAGACGGAGTAACGCTGAAGTGAGTGGGGTCACTACTCGTAACAGTTACGGGAGCGATATTCGCCCAGTTGACATTAAAGGACTTTGTGTCATCATCTGCGCCTAATGCTTCTTCGCCAAAATCCCATGGCTTATTTTGAGATGTTTCCGGATCTGCTTCCTCTAAATAATGTTTCTCGGTAACTTTTAGATTCGTTATTCTTCCAGAATAGTTACCTGAATAACAAACTCTAATACAGCGGGTAGAGGCTTGAAGGCCGACCTTTGCATCTCCCGATGAAGATGTTGCAGTAAATGGCTTATTCGATAGGGTTGCTTGCGATGTTCCTTCTTGGACATACCATTCTACTTGTGTTTGGGATAGTAGTCCCGCTGTCTCGAAAGAAAATGTAAGTGTGTCTGGCATGCCTTCAAATAATATATCCACATACTTATCATCCCAACCTCCTGGCAAACCATAAGATCCTAAAACTAGTTTATTGTCTTCATAACTTGTCGTCCCTTCTTTCTTTATCGTAAATCCATTATCGTTGTACAACTCACTATTATACGTAAATGGCACATTGTGTGCAGGTTTGAGAATATCGACCGTCACGACTACTTTTGTGGCGGCACTATAAACATCATCTGCCTCCTGCCAGAAACGCCATTTGGCAGTACCGGCAGCAGACAAAGAATAAATAGCATTTTGATCCTGATAATATGTCGCAATCGTCGAACCTTCCGTTTGCTCGTAGAGAATCGGCTTATCCGTGTTATTGGAAGTAACTACCGCGGTTATTCCCGAACTATAATACATCTGAGCCGAGGTGGTAGCAACGCCATTCAAGGTAACGCTAATCGCATTGCTCTTTTTATTAACAGTTACGGTAACCGATTGGGTGGTTGCGGCATACTTAGCTGTAGCAGCTTGCGAGAAGGTGAATGTTGCTGTACCTGCCTTCTTAGCAGTTATCGTATTAGATGTTGCATCGTAAGTAGCTACATCACTATTGGTGTTGGACACAACAAGTTCGGCATTACTATTCTTATCTGATAGCACATTAGACCATGTGTCATTGACTGTCATTGTTTTGGCAGAAGGAACTGTCAGTGTGTTATCCACCAATTCAACGGTCACAGCAACTGTTGCGGTTGCTTCGGTCCATTTTTCAGAAGCCTCTTGTTTAAAGGTGATTATAGCAGAACCGACCGCCTTCGCCATAATGCGATTGTTTGTAGCATCCCACACTGCTACATCGGGGTTGGAAGATGTTACCCCAACGGTGACATCGCTATTATTCGTGGTCACGGTAACATTTTGTGTCGCATCAACATCTAAGGTGCAGGATGTTGGTGAAACGGATAAAGAGGTCTGATGCTTTGACACATTAAAAGTATAGGTTTCTGATGCTCCCGTTACTGTTTCCGTTTCCACTTGAACCAAAGTCACTGTTAATGTTCCATCACGAACGGGAGTAAAAGACAATGTATTACCAGAACGTGTAATTGTAACAGAGTTTTTCGGGTCTTCTATTGCACAGAACTCCTCCGTTCCTGGAGTCTCCACCACTATTGGTCCTTCATTGCTTACATTTTCAACTGTTAAGGTAACTTTATCACCTACTTTCAAGTTGGAATCTATCCAATTGGGAATAAATTTAGGTGTTGCCTTATCGGAAACCGTAAATTCAATTTCTGAACTTGAAGCACCAGAGTATTTGCAACCATCTCCTACATGGGCTGTGATTTTAGCTGTTCCCTTACTTACTGCTGTCAATGTATGGCCATCAACACCAACGGAGATGACTCCTGAGTTACTCGAAGTATAATAAACAGTTCCCCCTCCATCATTGCTACCATATTTAGCAGAAGCATAACCAGCAATATCTAAAGTCGTCCCCTTTCGCATCTTCTTTTCCGCATCAATTAACGTACGCCAATTAACTTCTTGCCCATCATTAAGCGACCACGAAGCACTAGCAGTAACCGTCTTGGTAATATTATTGGCGGACAGAGTAAGAGTCGCACTTGTCGCATGGTTATCACATGTCGGGTTATAAGTAACTGTTATCGTCTTTTCACCCGAACAATCCAATCCGATATTAGTGCTCGGAATAAAACACGATTGGTCACTTGTTACCGTCAAAGTCTTACTCTCCATATTACTATAACCCACCTTAAAAGTATTAGAATTAGAGCCATCTATCTTGGTTTTTGCTATAGTAATTGAGGATACCGCAGGAGTTAAAGTAATTGCCTTAGTAAAAGAAAAATTAGAAAAGCTCAACTTTCGCGTAGAAGAATAATTTTTAGAAGAAGTTACCGCAATGCGCAAGTATATTTTATTTGAAGCAGGAATAGATAGATTATTCGCAGAAAATTCTACTGAGTTACTGCTAATAGCACTAGTTTTAATCTCTTTTTCAGCGGCAAGATCTGTCCACGTTGAATTATCTAACGAATATTGTGGCTTAACCGTAATAGTCTTAGCTCCAGCATCAAAAGATACCTTCAATATAAAGGCAGAAACCCCATAAGGATTATCTCCAGAAGCAATGTTAATGGAAGATGGGAAAGTTCCCTTCTGGCTATAAGAGGTCGGTGATAGCGAAATATCATATGTACATCCTCCCCACGCGTCATTTACCCCAAAAGTAGCAAGGGATAAGCAAAGGATAAGCAAGCGAAGACCCATCCTAACCTTCCCTCGAAGGGAAGGAACTATGTTATAAACTCTCGTTAATGATTTGACTAAATTAAAAGTTCTCATATCTTTTTGTATCTTAAAATTCGTATATTTTGTTAAAAATTGCTAAAAACAACTCTTTTTTGTTAATTTCTTGTTCAAAAATTTGGTAGTTTCATTTTTTTGTTGTACCTTTGCAGCAGTTTTAAAAACGGTGAACAAACCCGAAATTTGCGGAAGTTATTTCTTAGCGTCGGTGAGTTTGCCGTTTTTTCGTTTATATATTGTATCCATCGCCAATTCTTTTCTACCAACTCGAACTTCTTCTACATACGTTG
>JAZLHD010000125.1:0-1026 GCA_045616645.1 Paludibacteraceae bacterium | reverse complement strand
CAGTGAGCCTCGCAATCTTCGGCTCACTTGCAAAGAAAGGCAAGGAGCCGTCAGCACCTCGCAAGATTGCCTACGGTATGCTCGTTGCTGCCGTTGCATTCTTCATCATGGCAATGGGTTCACTCAACCTCAACTCACCGGAAGTTCAGAAGACTCTTGGAGCAGAAGGTACATTTGCATCTCCATACCTCCTTATCGGAACCTATCTCGTACTCACTTTCGGAGAACTCCTCCTCTCGCCTATGGGAATCAGTTTCGTAAGTAAGGTCGCTCCTCCAAAACTCAAGGGAACGATGATGGGTGGATGGTTTGTTGCCACCGCAGTGGGCAACATGCTCGTCAGCGTCGGCGGATTCCTCTGGGGCGGTCTTCCACTCTGGGCAGTATGGGGTGTATTCATCGCACTCTGTCTCATCTCGGCACTCTTCATGTTCATCATGATGAAGCGCCTCGAGGATGCAGCAAAGTAAATCCGAAAGTTGTTTAAACATTAATGTTAGAATTAGGGTGTCCAATCTGTTACACCACAATGCTTCGATAATATCCGTCTAACTCTCTAAAAATCCGCAAAATATCCTCAAAAAAGTCACCAAAAACTTGGCTATATGCAAATAATTTTGTAACTTTACAGTCTAATAATCAGACTGTTATTATGAATAAAGACATCAAAATCGCACGGCTTGAAAAGCAACTGGCCACTGCTAAAAATGACAACAAAACAGCAAGAGCAGAGATTCGCAAACTAAAACGTGAGTTGAAGGATTATAGTAAAAAAAAAGAACAAGAATAGTTGTTCTGAAAGTCAAACCGTAATCCTTACGTTCGAGCCAGTAAAGCGGTACGTCTACAAGGATTTGACCATCAAGATGGCTCTGATGCTCTGCGTATTTGCCAAGATAAGTCCACGAAAGGTGGCGAAGGTACTGGAGGTGTTCAACTTTATGCTATCAAATGCGCTTGGCAAGATACCAGAGCACACAACCATACGGACGTGGATTGCCAAAAGTGGCTTAGACGCAATGAGCA
>JAZLHD010000124.1:0-2394 GCA_045616645.1 Paludibacteraceae bacterium | reverse complement strand
CTTCGTAAACGCCAAGCGATTCAACATCGCCCACCTCGCCACCGGCCACTACATCGTCCGCCTCAAAACCCAACACAACACCACCGAAAAAGTCACCTACCTCAAACTCATCAAAAAATAACCAAAAGTAACATGCCAGGGGTTACCCCCAAGCAACCCCTGGCTTACTATATCCGGTAACTTATTTGTTATTTAAAGAATAATATCTCCCAAAGAATCCCTATAAATCTATCAACGAACACAAAATCAACTATGTTAGACAAACACAATAATACAAATGATTCTATGACCACCACAGAAAATCAATTTGTCAAAATGTTAACTCCCACAAGATTTCGTCAGTCAACCTTATGTCCTAATGATTTTGAATTTGAAAACCCATTTGAAAGCGACTATTTCAGGATTATTACATCGGCACCATTCAGAAGATTGCAAGATAAAACACAAATTTTCCCATTAGCAGATTGCGATTTTGTACGACGCCGACTAACCCACTCATTAGAAGTTTCTGCTTACGGAGAAAGACTGGGTAGGATGGTTGAAGAAGAACTTGTAAAAAATGGCAAATTATCAAACAGCTGCCAAGTGGTTAAAAATCATAATATTGCTACAATACTAAAAGTTGCAGGATTAGTGCATGATATTGGCAACCCACCTTTTGGCCATTTTGGAGAGCAGACTATCCAAGAGTATTTCTCTGACATGAATAGCAAATCCCTACAGTCTAACCATACAAAATGGGTCAAGCAGGTTCCCTGCACCTAAGGGCTACTCGTCATGGTTAGAGTATTGGGAGGCCATGACAGGCCGCAAGGCTTATTCTTGTGGTGCATTGGGTTGCAATGGTACCGATTTGGTTGGTGCCCATGTGCAAAAGGCAGATAGTCTTGACCGCTCGTGGTACATCACCCCTCTTTGCAAATCATGCAATCAGAGAACTGACGAGTTTTATGTCACTTCGGAGCTGGTTCCCGTGCCGAGTAACATTTAATGCCCAAACCACTGGGCAGCTCATCCCATAACAATTGAGCGGCCGAGGCAGTCCGGTCAGGCGACTGCACAATATTAATCATAATCACTTAGATATGGGCAAAAACATTCATGTCGTAAAGAGGGGCGACCATTGGTCTGCAGTTCAAGAGAACGCCCAACGCAGTTCTGGCAATTTTGGCACTCAGAAAGAAACTATTCAACGTGCCATCCAGATTGCCAAAAACAATGGACAAGAAGTCTGCATTCATGGTGTCAATGGCAAGATTCGTGAAAAGAATAGCTATGGCAACGACGACTTCCCCCCTCGTGGATAACGCATCCCTCAAAAGCGTACTTCGAAATGCCTGGCTGCTAATCGTAGCTGGGCATTTTTCATCCTTTCCACACTTAAGTTCAAGTAACAAATGCAACAGGTACTGAGAATGAGGTGAAAAACTCTTAACAAAGCTAAAGAGAAAACACCGAAATCAAAAAAATGACGGACGTTTTCACTTTAATTCAGGATAAATGACTATCTTTGTATCGCCAAACACAAAATTGACAGTCATGAAACATTTATCCAAGGAGCAAAGATACGCAATTTCTTTGATGTACAAAGAAAATAAATCGCAAACCGAGATCGCAAAAGCCATAGGAGTAAGCAAGTCAACCATTTGCAGAGAACTAAAAAGGAACATGCGTCCCCACGGAAAGGTCTACAATTGCAACGAGGCGCACCTGGTTTCACAAAAAAGATGGCGCAACGCGAAGAAGCATGTCAGGCTTGACGAGGGCATGAAGGCTCTGATACGGAACAAGCTGACGCTGTTCTGGAGCCCCGAGCAGATTGCAGGATACTGCAGAAGCCAGGGCATCGACTGCGTGAGCCACGAGAGGATCTACCAGATGGTCTGGCAGGACAAGAAGGACGGCGGGACGCTATACCTGCAGCTCCGACGGCGGGGCAGGAAGCACAGGAAGAGAAGCAGTAAGTACCTGTACGGCGGGACGATACCCAACCGGGTGGACATATCGGAGAGGCCGCCAGTGGTGGACGGCAAGGCCCGGTTTGGAGACCTCGAGGGCGATCTGGTCATAGGCAAGGGCCAGCAGGGCGCCATCGTCACGATTGTGGACAGGATGACCAACTTCTCATGGACGGCCATGCTCCCGGGCAAGAAGGCCGGGGATGTCACCCGCACCATCGTCGAGATGCTGCGGCCGCTCAAGGGATACCTGCATACGCTGACCTTCGATAACGGCCGCGAGTTCTCGGGACACGAGACCCTTGCCCAAGAACTGGGCATCAAGGTGTATTTCGCAAGACCCTACCACTCGTGGGAGCGCGGCTGCAACGAGAACTGGAACGGCCTGCTGCGGCAGTTCTTCCCCAAGGGGTCGTCCTTCGAGGGTGCGGCTCTT
>JAZLHD010000123.1:0-1029 GCA_045616645.1 Paludibacteraceae bacterium | reverse complement strand
TGCTAAAATGCTGTTTATCTTGTCAATCTCTTTGCTGGATAAATCGTCGTTCAGCCACTCGGTGAGTGTCATGCTGTCTTTCACACCAAAGGTCTTGATGAGTTGCAACACATCCGATCGTGTTCCCATTCCGCGGAACACACTGTATATTTTGTCCTCATCCGTACCTGCTCCATCCATAGCTGCATACAGCGATGAAGCATAGGTGTTGAGTTGCATCTGTGTGAGAGTGATATTGTCTTGGTCAATCTCCTCATCCAACGATTCTGCCAAGGTGCGGTTCTTAATCGTGTCCGACAGTTTGCCTTTGTACTTGACAATCAGAATAACGATGATAGCCACTACCACCAGCACGATGGCAGCGATAGTGATATTCTTGGTAAATTTTGCTTTGTCGCCCATTAGAGCGAAGAGTGCTTCTTCATTCATAGGTTATAGTTTTTTGAAAGTTTGCGTGGTTATACAAAAGATGACACCCGGAATGAGCACCGCCAGTCCGAGGGATATCCATGTCTTGGTCGGGATATTGATATTCACATTGATCCCATCCTCTATCAATTTGTTCAAACTGTCTTGCATAAGTTTGTTTTTCGTTATAAGTTATATCGTTTTATATAATAGATTGTCGCTGCGAGTATCACTCCCACCATAGCGGCTAACACATACCCTCTTACTGTCGGACTTTGTTTCCTGCCCATAGCACATTCGTAGGCAAAGTGTTCGCAGTTATAGAAGAAGGCATTATATTGGCTGTTGATGTGCGCTTGGTAGTATTGTTCCACTTCGGCATCACTCTGTGTGGCTTCCGTCTCTCGGAGCAACTGGCGCCTTGCCATAAACTCGGCTTCCGATTGACAATGCGCACCGCTTTCATTAAAGTGATATACTTTGCCATTGGCCCATACGGAGTAATGGCGATAGCAGCACGAATCAGCCAATGAGGTTACGATACACAGTCTTGCCATATCACCATGCCGAATTACCGGCACCGCCTTCGGCTGCTGCCGCTTGGAAAGACCCGACAAGGGA
>JAZLHD010000122.1:0-10076 GCA_045616645.1 Paludibacteraceae bacterium | reverse complement strand
GCCCTCCAACCAAAAGTCCTCAAAAAATTACTGTGAGCGAGCTCCCGTAGATTTTTTTAGTCCTTTTTGTTGTTAGATTACATCTTTTTGCCTAAAAAGTGAAAAAAAATTTGCTCATACCAAATTTTTGTTGTATATTTGCACCCGATTTACCACCTAAGGGGCTATTTTGGTTTTGACAGCAGGTAGAATAGGTGTGTAAGCACGCCGGAAATGAGCACTGTCCGTGATAAGGCTCAAAACAATTAACTGGCAACATGAATGTAGCTCTCGCTGCCTAATCGAAGTATAGTAGATTAGTTTTATTTCGGCACCAGGTGCTGAAACGAGACGTCCCTCCGAGCCATGCTGTAGGCTGACGGATCAAGGGGCGCGGAAATATACAGATAGTTCATGTATCGCTTCGCTGCATGGATGAAAACGTAGAAGCTAAGTCTATGGTTGGTGGCTTGGGTCTTGCCATAGATCGAAAACGAAGGCCAAGATAAGCGTGTAGAAAGCACATTGATTCCTTGTTTGGACGCGGGTTCAAGTCCCGCTAGCTCCACTAGCGATTGAAGAATCTCTCACAGATTCCACAGATTGCACTGATTGATAATTTTATTATTTTTTTATTTCTTTTTTTTGTTAGTCGTGAGCAAGCTCCCACTACCCAAAAAGAAAGAACTAAAAAAGGGGATGTTCGTAAACTCACATCCCGTGTTGTGACCAACACAATAATAAAATTATAGAGGGATATATTACACAGAATTCGCGAGGGGAAGGCGGAGAGGCGGAAGGGCAGAGAGGCGGAGCGGTTAGAGGGCGGAGCATAGCTCCTACAGGACGGCGCAAGCGCCTACTGGTTAGAGGCAGAGAGGTTCTGTGTAATCTGTGAGAGATAAAAACGAGAGGGAGCGCCCCGCGGCAAGGGGCAACGAGATGCCCCGACGAGCGGAGAGGGAAGAATGAACGCCCAAAGGGCTATTGAAGATTGAAGAATGACTAATGAAGAATGAAAATATGGCAGCTTCACGTTATATCATTGAGGTGAAACATGTCTTCAAAGAGTTTGAGGACGGCACATTGGCAATAAATGATGTAAGCCTTCAAGTTGAAAAAGGCGAGTTTGTCACAATCTTAGGTCCTTCCGGTTGCGGTAAAACCACGTTGCTTCGTTGCATCGCGGGATTCCAAGTAGCAACGTCGGGGGATATTCTTTTGAATGGTGAGGACGTTACAGAACTGCCACCGAATAAGCGTTCGGTGAACATGGTTTTCCAGAAATACGCCCTCTTCCCCCATCTAAACGTTTACGATAACGTTGCGTTCGGGCTTAAGCTTAAAAAAGTCAATCGTAACGAGATAGAGAAACGGGTGCGCAAAGCATTGAAGATGGTGTCTATGTCCGACTACGAACTGCGGGATGTCGATTCCCTCAGCGGTGGACAACAACAGCGTGTAGCCATCGCTCGCGCTATTATCAACGAACCCGAAGTGCTTCTGTTGGACGAACCGCTCTCTGCTCTTGATAGGAAGATGCGGGCGGACATGCAGCTTGAGCTTATCGAGATGCATAAGAAATTAGGTATCACGTTTATCTACGTCACCCACGACCAGGAGGAGGCGCTCACGCTCTCCGATCGTATTGTGGTTATGAAGGATGGTAAGATCCAGCAGATAGGTACGCCGACCGAGATATACAATGAGCCCAAGAACTGCTTTGTAGCTGACTTCATTGGGGAAAGTAATATCCTTGATGCCGTAATGGTTAAGGACTGGCTCGTCCATTTCTGCGACCACGACTTTGAATGCTCTGATGCCGGTTTTGGTATTGACCAAGAAGTGGATGTAGTCATTCGTCCCGAGGACTTTTATATATCCAAAGCCAAGGATGAGAACGAGTCCGATGCTGACTCTCCTTGGCAACTGAGAGGTGAGGTGACAAGCTGTATCTTCAAGGGTGTACATTACGAGATGTTAGTGCTAACCGAAGAGGGATACGAATTGGCGGTACGCGATTATCGCTGTTTTGAAGTAGGTGAGAAAGTGCAACTGCTCATCAAACCCGAAGATATCCAAGTCATGCAGAAGGAGTGCCTCTATAACACCTTCCAGGGTACTGTACTTGAAAACAACCAAGTCGAGTTCCTTGATGAGGCTTGGGATGTGAGTGAGCGAACCGCTGACCGCTTTGAGGTGGGAGAGAAAGTGGATATTGAAGTTGATTTCAATCACATCAACCTCCAAGATGACGAAGAGGATGGTGTGCTCTGCGGTGAAGTGGAGTCTATTCTATACAAAGGCGATCACTACCATCTGACCGTCACCACGGACGATGGAGACCGTTTTTATGTGGATACCAAAGATATCTGGGACAAAGGGGACCGCGTCGGCATTAAGATCGCTCCCAGTTGGATAAGACTGTATAAAGTGGAATGAAACTCTTTAGAAAAAATAAAGACTTTGATAAACGGCGCTATTGGGCGTGGCCGTATATTGAAGTGTTGGCTTTTCTGGTGATTTTGCCTATGCTTATGGTTGCGTTTTACGCATTCACGAATGGGGCAGGTCACTTTACGTTTTATAATTTCGTGCTGTTTTTTACGCAGTCGGATGCCATCAACACCCTCATCTATTCCTTTGGAATAGCGCTTATCACCACCGTGGTTTGTTTGGTATTAGGCTATCCTGCTGCTTATTTCATGGCAACGCGCAGTTTTCGTATCCCTATGGTGATGATTATCCTCTTTATTCTTCCCATGTGGGTGAACTTCCTTTTGCGCACCATTGCCACTGCCGAACTATTCGGACTTATGGGATTACCCTTAGACGAGAATGCCCTTATTTTCGGTATGTGTTACGACTTCTTGCCGTTCATGATTTATCCTATCTACACCTCTCTTTCCAAGATAGATACAGCGTTACTTGAAGCCAGTCAAGACTTGGGTGCGACGCGTTTGCAGACGTTCTTTAAGGTCATCTTGCCTCTTTCGGCTCCGGGCGTTCAATCGGGAATCATCATGGTGTTTATGCCGACCGTATCCACGTTTGCTATCTCCGAACTGCTGACCCATAACAAGATCAAGTTGTTCGGTTCAATCATTCAAGAGTCCATTAACTCGGGGGTGATGCTCAACTACGGTGCCGCCCTCAGTTTGATTTTGCTCATATTTATCAACCTTACAATGCTCATAGGCAAAAATGCAGATAAAGAATCATCGCTCCATTGATCGTCGTGGCATCCGTCAACGACTGATAGCCCATCTTTACCTATGGGTTCTCTTATTGATCCTCTATGCGCCCATAGCGGTCATTCTTGTTTGTTCCTTTACGGAGAGTAAGGTGTTGGGTAACTGGACCGGTTTCTCTTTCAGACTTTATACAAACTTATTCAGTGGTGTAGCAGGAGCAAGCCTCACAAGCGCAATCATCAATACCGCTATCATTGCTCTCGCTGCGGCATCGATATCCACTTTATTAGGTACATTGGCGGCTTTTGGTATTCACTACATGCCTCAACGGCACCAAAATGCAGTGCTCAACATCAACCAATATCCTATTATCAATCCCGATATCATCACCGGTATCTCTCTTTTCCTCCTTTTTGTGGCGCTCGGTATCAGTCGTGGATTAGGAACGGTCATTGCGGCTCATGTGGTGTTCTGTACGCCGTACGTAGTGCTCAGTGTTATGCCGCGACTCAAGCGCATGAATCCGAACCTTTACGAGGCAGCCCTTGACTTAGGCGCAACCCCTTCTCAAGCCCTTCGCAAAGTGATTATCCCCGAGGTGTTCCCGGGAATGATTTCCGGATTTATCTTGTCTCTTACCCTCAGTATTGACGATTTTGGTGTTACCCTCTTTACGAAAGGAAGCGAGGGACTGCATACCCTCTCTACTTATATCTATGCCGACGCACGCAAAGGAGGTCTCACTCCCGAACTAAGACCATTATTTACTTTAATTTTTGTTACTATATTAATTTTGCTCATTGTTTCTAATATTCGAGCAGCTAAATCAGCAAAGAAATGAAAAAAATCTTTTTGTCTCTCATGGCGGCTTTGACCGTCCTCTCGGCTTCCGCAGCCGATCGTGAACACACCCTCAAGATCTACAACTGGGCGGATTATATCGACTTCAACGTCCTCGAAGAGTTTAAGACGTGGTACACCGAACAGACGGGTGAACCTATCGAAGTCATCTACAACACCTTCGATATCAATGAAAACATGCTCACCGAGATCGAGATAGGTAAGGAAGATTATGATGTTATCTGCCCTTCCGAGTATATCATTGAACGCATGCTCAAACGCGACTTGCTTCTGCCGATTGACAAGTCTGTTATTCCGGAAGAGATTAGTTATTTTGACCTCGTTGCACCTTTCGCTGTGGAGAAGTTCCAACAGATGGCTCCTTCGCCGAATATCAATGTTTCGGATTATACCGTGGGGTATATGTGGGGTACGACCGGTTTTCTCTATAACGCGGCTTACGTGCAACCCGAGGAAGTGTCCACATGGGGTGCCATCACGAACGTAGAGCGTTTCAAAGGGCGTATCTTGATGAAGGACGCTTTCCGCGATATCTATTCGGTAGTGGTTCTGTATGCTTATCGTGACGAGATTGCCCGTGGCGAACTGACCCGTGATGAAGTGGTTCAACAGATTACGCCTGAGCGTATCGCTCGCGTCGAAGAGATCCTGATGGCAGGCAAAGAGTGCTATGCCGGTTGGGAAGTCGATTTTGGTAAAGAGGAGATGACCAAAGGCAAGACATGGCTTGACCTTATGTGGTCCGGAGATGCCCAATGGGCGATCGACGAGACCGAAGGTACCGAGGTGGACCTGCGTTATATCGTTCCGCAAGAAGGTTCAAATGTCTGGTTTGATGGTTGGTGTATTCCTCGTTATGCGGTGAATACGAAGGCGGCAGCCTATTTTATTGACTTTATGTGCCGTCCCGATAACGCTATTCGTAACATGGAGGAGATTGGTTATGTCAGTGTTATCGCTTCGCCCGAGATAGAAGAGTGGGCTAACGACGAAGAGATTGAAGAGACGGCAGACTTGTCGTATTTCTTCGGTCCTGAGGCTACCGCGGTACACGTTAATCAAGTCTTCTATCCCGACCAATCCATCATTGACCGCTGCGCACTCATGCATGATGCCGGTGCCCAAGCAGAAGACCTGATGAAGATGTGGAACCGCGTGAAGGGAGATAACCTTGACACGCACATGGTGGTTATTATCATTGTTCTCTGTGTTGCCATCTTTGTCCTCGTTCTTGTACAATTCCTTGGCCGTAAACGCCAACGCGACTTACAATATAAAAAGAAAAACAAAAGAAAATAATGAGATTCCGTCAACTTTTTTTCCTCTCTCTGATGTGGCTGCCCACTCTCTTGAGTGCACAGTCCTCTCAGATGGAACAACAGTACCTTCAACTCAGCCAACGTTTTGAAGTTAGAGATAAATCTCTGATTCAAGATTGCAAGAACTATCTCAAACAGTATCCTTATACAACCTATGAGGATGAGGTTCGTTTCATGGCCGGTGTTGTCTATGCCGAACGAAACGCCAATAAACAGAGCGCCAAAGAACTCGGTCAAGTTGAGTCTAAACGCCTTACCCGAGCACATCAACAGATGTTGCTCTTCTATCGTGCGTACAATAACATCATGATGGACGAATACGACAAAGCCCTCGTTCAGTATCATGCTTTGCTCAACGACCCTCATTATCGTACCTCTGCTCTTTACGGGTATAGCTACTGCCTCTATCGACAAGGTCGGTACGAAGAAGCCTTGCCCGGACTCCTTGAACAATCCCAGCAGCAAGCGGTACCGTATTTCATTACGCAGATATATTACCATCAGCACCAAGATACCGCTTTTACGATGGCGTCGCACTTGCTTAACGATTCGGTTCAAGTCAAGGACTCTGAATATACAAGCGAACTGCATCGTATCTTAGGTGAGATCTATTACACCCAAGGCCAATATGCCGAAGCTGTCGAACACCTGCGGCAGATACGTAATCATAAGGATGCCATCACCGAGCAAGACTATTTCTTGTTGGCGAATGCATACGCTGCGTTAGGCAATATCGAACAAGCTAAACTCAGTTACCAAGCGGCTATGCAGACCGGTTTTAATCCGGTCATCAAAGAGGAGGCAATGTATAACTACACCCTCTCTACCGCACAAACCTCTACCGGTATAGGCGAATCGGTGGAAGCCTTCACTTCTTTTTTGAAAGCTTATCCTCAATCCAAGCACCAAACACAGATTTTCCAACTCATGGCTCGTGCGTTCATGCAGTCTAAGAACTATCAGGCTGCACTTGATGCGCTGGACTCTATTGCCAAACCCAATGACGAGATGCTGCTCACGAAACAATACCTGCGCTACCAACTCGCCACGGACGCATACGCGCAAGGGAAGATGAACCAAGTCATTAAGTGGACCAATAGCCTACTTGAACAACCCTTGGGACAGGAATATAAGGACGAAGCCTATTATTTCCGTGCTGAAGCTTACTACCAGATGCGCAATTACTTGGCTGCGGAACAGGAGATAACCACGTTCCTTAATCAACGTGCTGCTTCTCAATCGCCGAACTATGTGGCTGCCCTTTACCTCTACGCTTATACGGCGTTTAACCTGCAACACCTCGCGAAGGCACAGCAGCGTTTTGAGACTTACATCCAAAAAGCCTCTAAACAACAGCCTGCTTATGTCGATGCCCTCAACCGTTTGGGCGACTGCGCTTTCCAAGCGCGGAACTTCGACAAAGCTATTACGTATTACCAACAAGCTGCCACGATCAATGATCCCTCTGCTACGCCGTACGCCCTTTTCCAACAAGGCTATGCGGAAGGACTGCTTCATCATTATGATAAGAAGATCGTCACCCTCCAAACGCTCATCAACCGGTATCCTAAATCCGATTATAGCCCGGAGGCGCTCTATCAAATAGCCCGTTCGTATATCCAGCAAAACAATAATAACCTCGCCCTCGTTGCTTACCAACAGCTCATCTCAACCTATCCCAACACCAAACAAGCGCGACCGGCACACCTTGAGGTGGCGATGCTCTATCGTAACCAAGGAGACTATGACAAAGCCATTGAGGCTTACCAAAAAACCATCGCTCGTTATCCTGCCGGAGAGGAAGCTTACGCTGCCTTGAATGGGATAGAGAATATCTACGTGGAAACGAATCGTATTGACGAGTATCTCGCCTATACCAAAACCCTTGCGGATAAGCAGATGCATATCAATCCTCAAGAGGACTCGCTCACTTTTGCTGCGGCTGAACTGCAGTTCATGACGGACCATCGTCAGGAAGCGTTGCCTCATTATGTCTCTTTGGCTGCTCGAACGGGTAGCAAATACCAAATGCCGTCCGCTGCCAAGGCCGCACAGATATACCTTGAGAACGAGGCATACGAGCAGGCGTTGCCTATCTATGAGCAGTACTTGTCTCTTGTCTCCAGTTCTGCCGAACGCGAGGAGGCTCTGTTGGGAATCCTTACGTGTGCCCAAGCGCTTAACGATGGCAACCGCATCATCTCTACCGCCTCTCGGTTGTTGGCGGAGGATGCTTCGCCTGCCCTTGCGGAACGAGCTCATTTCTTGCGGGGTACAGCGTATATGAATCAGCAGAAATATCAAAAAGCAATTGATGACCTCCAACCGCTTGCTAAGAACACGGTCACCGGTCAAGGAGCACAAGCCCAATACCTTGTGGCGGAAGCCTATTTCCAACTCGGTAACCTTGACGAGGCGGAACAGCAAATCATCTCTTTCACTCAGCAAAAAACGCAACAGCAATACTGGCTGGCCAAAGCTCTTATCTTGCTTAGCGATATCTATCGCTTGCGTGGAGACGACTTCCAGGCACAGCAGTACTTGCTCTCCCTCCAGAATAACTATAAACTCACCGACGACGATATACTTACTATTGTTGCCACTAAACTTGCTCAAATAGAATGAAAAAATTCACTTTCACTAGCCTATTGGGCGTCACTCTCACTTTCACTCTCACTCTCACTTTCGCTTCCCCTCTTGTAGCGCAAGACTATGATCGCTCCGTAGTGGTAGAAAAAGATTTTCAACCCATCATTCAAAACGCAGGGAAACTCAAACAACCTCATGCGCTCTTGCAAACGGAACTGCCGGAGACGCCTATTGTCTTCTCTCAGCCCGATACGTCTATCTTGTCCTACGGACAGGTCTATCCGCTTCGCACCCCTTCCTTGACGTTTGATACACCGGATACCCTGCGTGGATTGATCGAAGGGGGTGGGGGACATATCAACTCGCTCCTGCGTTTCCGTTACACTTTTGTGGATGATAAAAAGAATAGCCTCAACCTCTACGCTAACCACCGCGGTGCGTGGGGACCTAAGGCCGATGAAAAAACGAATATCGGATTTCGTTTCAGTCACGATTATACGGGGGGTAAGGTCTTCTTGAATGTCTTTGGTGCGAACGAGTTTTTTACGCGTTACGGCTACTACTATGCCGGGGATAAGAAACTCTCTATCCATCACCTCTCGCAAGTCGCCGATTCGGCTCGGCAGACCTTGTGGAATGTGGGACTGGCTGTGGGCGTTCAGTCTAACCCGAAGGAGGATATACAATACAAAGCTTATATACAATACGACCTACTCAGTATGCCCTCTCTTGCGATTGAGCACCATACACTGGCCAATCTTAATTTCAAATACAATAACGGTTCGGACCACTTCGGTGGAGTGAACTTTACCTTCCTGGGATCGTTCTATTCTTTAGATCCGAGTTATATCCCGCCTAAGGAAGTGCTCAATCGTTATCATCTTCGTGCCGAACCGTTCTATGAGTATAAAGGACAACGGGTGTTGGTCCATGTGGGAGCAAACATCGACATGAACTTCGGTAAAGGACAGATACTGTCTAATCTTCCTAATGTCAGTTTTGCGCCCTCACCGAATGTGTATATGGAGGCGCAGATTGCACCTAAATGGGTTATTTTCTATGCTCAAGCCAAAGGTCAGTTGGGTTATGGACATAGTGTGAACGTACTTCAGAACTATCGTTACATTAAACCGGAATTATCTATTCTCTCTCGATCCGCAGCGTCTTATTCTCCTATTGATGCGCAGCTGGGTTTCCGCTTTAGATTAGAAAAGAACTTACTGCTTGATGTATATGGTGGTTATGCTGTTAAGTTGAATATGACAACACTCTGCGCTCTGCCCGGAGCACTCTATTTTGATTATATCAAAGGCAATGCCCAACGCGGCAAGATAGGACTTGCCTTATCCTACCATTACCAAGATATTGTATCCCTCAAAGCGTACGGAGACTATTTCTTCTGGAAGAGCGATTCTATACATGAGTCCACTGTCCATGCGGAACATGTTTATGATCAAGCCAACTGGAAAGCGGGATTGGATATTGAGGCAAACATTGATAGCCATTGGAGTATCCATTCCAACAACCAATTAGAGGGTTCTCGTTACGTACTTGTTGATACGTCGGAGGAGGATTATGTCCTTCAGATGAAAGGACATGATGGTCTGATGCATAACTATAAGGAAGTCAAGCTCCGTCCTATTATTAATATTAATATAGGTGCCGGATATGCTTTTGATGATCGTCTGTCATTATCCTTGGATATTTATAACCTTATTCATCGCTACAACGATTTGTACTATGGGGTTCAATCGCGTGGTATCAATTTTGTAGCGGCGGTTCGCTATCGTTTCTAACATAGGTGTGCGTTTTCAAATCGGCTTCTATATAACTGATTCGTTTTCGGTGTGTTTTTTTATCTCTCACAGATTACACTGATTACACTGATTATTATTTATTATTCCTTTTTATTTTCGTTATGTTATCGTGAGCGAGCTCTCATAACCTAACAAAAACTAAAAAGTAACTGTAGGTTCGCTTTGCTCACCTCCTCGCACCGCATACGCGTTGCCTAATAAATTTCATTCCACAGATGCGAGTATATATTTGTTTCACTGCGTTCACCCGTCGTGTCTGCTACGCAACCACCTTATAAAAATTTCACAGATGGCGAGGGGGTACTTGATTTTTAGTT
>JAZLHD010000121.1:0-3018 GCA_045616645.1 Paludibacteraceae bacterium | reverse complement strand
GCTTAAAAAGAATATAAGAAATACTTGGAAAAGAGTGTGATTTTGCAAAAAGTCACACTTTTTTCTTGCATATATCATTTTTTTTCCTTACCTTTGCATCCGCTTTCATGATTTACTTTTAAAGTAAAGAATATATGCATTCATTATCAATCCACTATCAAACCATATATGATTAACTTTAAAAGTAAAGAATATAAAAATCAAAGTAACCTATGAAAAAAGAAATTAGTAGAAAATTAGGTTGGAAGAATTATTGGAATAACAAGCGGGCAAAGAAGACATTGGGCACTCCGCTCGACCTAAAGAACCTCATCGAATTAGCCCACGTAAGTAACCATCTTGTCTATGATCAAGCCGATTGCTTGACTTTAGCATACGCCAAAAAACGATTCAAAGACCAAACAATCCCTAACGAAGAACAAATAGAACCCATTATTCCCGGTTCTATCATCAAGTTAGCACTCCAAGCGCAACACATGACACAAAAAGATTGTGCCGATATTCTCAAAATGAATCCTGCAATGTTTAATCAAATCATCGGTGGCAAACGACCCATTACCTTGGATACCGCCTTAGTGTTAGAAGAAGTCTTACAAGTGCCTGCCCACATCTTTATGCGCCTTGAAGCGGATTATGCGCTCTATCAACGTCGCAAAGCTTTGATGACCGAAGCACGCACCGAGCAAGAAAAAGAAACTCAGCGTAAATTAGCCAAGACCAAACAAATGCTCGAATGGGCAATGTCACATATTTTCACGTATCCATCCTATAACAACATCAATCACGCCTACCAAGAATGGCTGCACATCTACTACTCTTAGACTGCCACCCTAACTCATATATGATTTACTTTTAAAGTAAAGAATATAGACTACTAACATAGACGTAACTTCTACCACCACCCACTCGGTAGGTGGTTTTTTTATGCCCAATTATGCCCGCAGGTGAATAAATTACCCCTTTTTGCATTTTTTCACCCCAACGCTTGACAAACCGATTAAAAATGTTGTATCTTTGCACCGGATTTGAAATTAGACCGTCCTATGGAACAGAATCTCTCACAGATTCCACAGATTTCACGGATTATTTAATTTATTATTCCTTTTTATTTTCGTTATGTTATCGCGAGCAAGCTCCCATAACCTAACAAAAAACTAAAAAGTAAAAGCAGGTTCACCTACGGCTCACCTGCCACACCGCACAAAAGCGGTGTAATAATAAATTATTGGGAAGAAATTACACAGATGTGAGAGACAACAAGAATTATCTGTGGAATAAAACCGCTAATAAGCCCTTATTGTGGATGCGCAAGCAGACACGGCGGGCGAGCGAAGTAAAACAAAGTGAGACCGTCCCTACTATTTGATTTATTTGGAGGATGGGAGTTTTACTCACAATCCGAGAATAAATAAATAGGAGGTAATAATAAAATAATCAGTGTAATCTGTGTAATCTGTGAGAGATAAAAAAACAAACAACTATGGAAAATGAAAACTTTTTACAACCGAACCACTATTTGCCCAAAAGCAAGAACCCCGAAACACCTCGCGGTATTCGTAACTGCAATCCTCTTAATATCCGCATTAACGCGCATAACAACTGGATCGGCAAATACCCCAAAGAGGCAAACAACGACGGCGCTTTTGAGCAGTTCAACTTTATGTATCAAGGCTTCCTCGCCGCCCTTAAGCTCATCGGAAACACCTACATCTACCGCCTCAAACTCAACACCCTGTCTGCCATCATCCACCGATGGGCTCCCGCGTCCGACGGTAACAATCCTTCCGGGTACCTTGCGAAAGTCTGTGCGTGGACGGGAATTGGTGGACAAGAACCGATAAGCAACCACGACCCCCGACTGAAGAACATCGTGATGGCAATGGCAGTCGTAGAGTGTGGGCACGAAATCAAACACTATAACGCAGCCCTCAATGAGGCGTTTGAGCAATATAAACCCAAGTTCCCGAAGATGGAGAGGTTTAACAAAAATGATCGCCCAGAGGGCTAATTGATAATTGATGATTTTAAGTAAAGATTATAGAACAGATTTTGGAAAGATTTCTCGCGAAGCGAATAAAATATAAAGTGGTCGTCAACCGATTTTTGAACAGATTTTAAGTAAAGATTTTGGCGTAGGATTATGTGAGTTCAGACTATCAAAAAAAATCTAACTAAAAATCGGACTGAAAATCAATTGAATTATGATAGTAGAACTTAACGAACCTTTTGCTTTAATGAGTGGTGTAGTATCCGGCATTAACCCCGAGAACGTGAACGAGCGTTACTATTTCTGCCACAACAAGCGAACCGGCAGGATGTACCTCAGACGTTGCCCGACACGCAAACGCAAACCCACACCTGCACAACTGGCAAACCGAGCAAGGTTCGCAGAGATATACGGAAAGGGAAGACGTATTCAAAGAAACGACCCAATTAACGTTTAGGCGTTTAGGTGTTAAGGCGAATTAAACGGATTAACCAATTAAACGACGTCTAAACCTCTAAACCACTAAACGAATAAACAAATTATTAACAACAACCTAAATTTTAACTATTATGTCTAGAGTAGTAAAATTAATGGAGCCTTTTGAGCAGTTGAGCGGCAAGGTTTGTGGACACTCTAAGTTCCTCATCAACCTCGGTAAGAAAGGTGTCTTGAAGGACCAGATGTGGACCGGTAAGATGTGTAATCCTCGTGATTACAGCACCAACCCTCTGACCTCTTTGGAGACCCGACACCAACAACGCTTCAAGGACGTGGCCGGCACCATCAAGACGATGAAGACCGACCCCACGGCTATTGCCGACGCATACGATGCTTACGTATTGGTGCGTGACAACTACAAGTCGTTCTCTTCCTACTTATGGAAGACGAAGATGGCTGCGTGGGATCTGGCTCACACTACCGGTGGTGGTGGCGAAGAGGAGTAAGCCTCAATTATGGTTTAGGCGTTTAGGCGTGTAGGCGTTTATTTTAACGAATTAACCAATTCAACGACGTCTAAACATCTAAACTCC
>JAZLHD010000120.1:0-20007 GCA_045616645.1 Paludibacteraceae bacterium | reverse complement strand
CCAATATTCATAATTTGCAGTTTTAGGCTGCAAAGTTACGAAAATCTTTTCAAATCAAAAAATCAAAGAACGCTTGTAAGTAATTAAATATAAATTAGTTAAATATACTTGTCAAAAATTTATCGCAACACTAGTAATTTTTTATTTATTATTTACACACTACTCCTCTACTCCTTTACTCCTCTACCCCCATAAAAATCGTTGCAAAGTTACAAAAAAAAGTGCATATATGCAAATATTATGACAAGATTTTAGAAAAAAGTGTTTTTTTTTCAAAAAAAGTTGTACAATTAAAAAAAAAGTTGTATCTTTGCACGCTGAATGTGTGAATTGCATTCAAAAAGTCCGAAAATAGTAAATATTTAGTAAGAAAAGATATGAAAAGATTTGTCCTATTTTCTTTAACAGTGTTCTGCGCGTCATTGGTGTTGGCAGCTCCTGCTCAACGTCAGAATGCTAAGAATACGCGTTCTGGTAAAGCAGAAGCAGGTATCCACCCTTGGAATGTGGCGGAGAATAACCGCAATCGCTTGTCGGAAGAAGATGCTAATTGGTCGTTATTGCTGCACGGCGGTTTCAATGTGTTTAATGGTGACATCAATGTTGACCAAGGTAAAGAGGCTAAACATTGTGTATCCGCTCCGAGTGTTGGTTTAGGTGTTGAATATAAGTTCAATCCCACGTGGGGACTGGGTTTGGATTACACCTTCCGCCAAGTAGGTGTTACGGGTAACACGGCAAAAGAAAACTTGCCCAATTTGTTAAAGGGGTTCCAACATGAGGCTTCAGCGTATTTGACGTTCGATATCTTCAATCTGTTTATCCCGAGGGCTAAAACCAAATTATTTGCGTTAAACCTCATTGCCGGAGGTAGTTTCTTAGCTTATCGCAACACGAACCAGACCCCTGTTGGTTATACCATGAAGGTGGATGGCATAAAGGTTATGGTGCCTAACTTTTGGAAAAATAAGACGGGAACAGAGTCTTATCAGCAAGCTTATCCGGATGGCAGCGCTTCGCGTATGATGGACAAATATGACTATGTGGGCGGTTTTGTTGGAGGTGCAAGCTTTGATTTCAACGTTTCTCGTAGTATAGCCTTAGGCCTTCGTGCGCTCTATCATTTCTATGGAAACGATAAGATTGATGGTCGTCCCGATGTAGGTGCAAATAACGATGGCGTTTTTGATACCGAACTTATCTTGCGTTGGAAGATCCAAGCGGATAAGAAGTCTCACGTGAATAACTACGTGAACAAGGGCAATGTTATCGAAACGGGTTTTGCCGGTCGTAGAAGTGCTCGTAAGGATACGGTGGTGGTTCTTCAACGAGATACCATCGAGGTCTTCCATAAAGATACGGTTGTTATGATGCTCAATGGAGGTGATACCACGAATATCTTTAATAGTACGATTAACTACATCACCAATCCTGAATCAGAGAAGGAGAACTACTTCTATGTATATTTCAATCCGGACCGTTACAACTTGTCGGATGAGGCGTTGGTTATTATTCAACAAGTGGCTGACCGTATGAATGAGGAACCGAACTTATATGCGGCTATCATTGGTTATTGCGATAATGTGGGTAGTGCTACCTATAACAAACGTTTAGGTCAAGCTCGTTCGCAGAATGTATTTGAAGAGTTACTTCTGGAACATGGTATCTCAAAAGAGCGTATGTTTGCTATCAGTAAAGGTATTGTGGTAGGTAAGCGTAGTAGTTCTCAATATGCACCCAACCGTCGTGTAGAGATTCGTCTTGTGGATCGTGCATTCTTCAACGACTTACGTGCACAATATCGTGAAGATATTGAGTTGCAGAAAGCGTATATCAAACAGCGTGATGCTGCTCAAGGAAAATAACACTTTCGAGTGTGGGGTCTCTTAGCTCAGTTGGTTAGTAGCACCTGACTCATAATCAGGGGGTCCAAGGTTCAAGCCCTTGAGGGACCACATAAAGAAACAGACACCAAGAGGTGCCTGTTTCTTTATATCTCAACCCGCTCAACAGCCCGAAGGGCGTGCTAAACCCTCTTCAAATCATGTAACTCTCTATCGGCTTCGCGTTGCTTGATGGTCTGCCGCTTGTCGTATTCATGTTTACCTTGACACAAACCAATCTCCATCTTCGCGTACCCGCGCTCGTTAATAAATAAACAAAGAGGAATAATCGTCTTACCGCTTTCCTTCGTCTGTCGTTCTAATTTATTCAACTCTTTGCGCGTGAGTAGGAGCTTTCGGTCTCGCTTGACCTCGTGGTTGGCGTACGATCCAAAACGATATTCGGAGATGTTCATTTGTTTGACCCATAACTCCTTGCCAAGAAAGATACAATACGTATCTGCTAAGGATGCTTTACTCTCTCGAATGGACTTGATCTCCGTTCCAAAGAGTTGAATCCCGGCAACATATTTATCGAGGATGGCATAGTCAAAATAGGCTCTACGATTCTTAATATGTATATCACTTTTGGCTCGCATAACGAAGTATTTATCGAAATTTGCTGCAAAAGTATATAAAATTTTGCAAATATGCAAAAATTTTTGTAATTTTGCACCCGATATTGCAAATTTATGCATCAATGACCTCAATAAAAGACGATATTACCCAAGAAATCCTCCGCAGACGTGATATGCGTGATAAACTTACGTTCACCATTGACCCTGCTCATGCAAAGGATTTTGATGATGCCCTTTCCTACGAATCATTAGGGGATGGACTCTACCAAATTGGCGTGCATATCGCTGATGTCACACATTATGTCCTTCCGGATACAGATATTGACGACGAGGCATATCAAAAAGGGACGACTATATACGAGGTCAATCGGGTAACTCCAATGCTGCCCGAACGGCTCTGCAATGACTTATGCTCTTTGCGTCCCAACGAGGACAAACTGACGATGTCTGTTATCTTCACCATGACGGCTGATGCCAAAGTGGTCAAGCATAAGATTTGTCGTACGGTTATCCGTTCTAATTTCCGTCTCACTTACGAACAAGCGCAAGCCATCCTTGACGGCGAAGCCGGTCCTTCAGCGCAGCAGTCTTTCAGCGATAGCGGGCTTTCAACAGCTCTTCGCGAGTTAAATCTCATGGCCATCGCTCTTCGTCAGCGTCGTATGGCAGCGGGTGCTCTGTCAATAGAAAAAGATGAACCGCGTTTTGAATTGGATGCTAAGGGGCATCCAACGGCCATCTATTTTGAGTCTCCTACACCGGCACATCATCTCATTGAGGAGTTTATGCTCCTGGCTAATCGTACGGTTGCTTCCCAAATGGGCGCACTGCCGTTTGTCTATCGTGTACACGACCTACCGGATAAAGAGAAAATGCGCCAAGTGGAGCAGTTCAAACGGAAGATGAAAGAGAGAGTGCGCTCGGAAGTGATAGATATACTCACTATTCGTGCTATGGCCAAGGCGGAATATTCAACCCATAATATTGGACATTATGGTTTGCGTTTTACCCACTATACACATTTTACATCGCCTATCCGTCGTTATCCGGATATGATGGTGCATCGGTTAGTCGATAAGTATATCTTGCGTGGCAAACCATCTAAAGACCCAAAGACGGAAAAGGAAATCTTAGAGCAAGCCTGCAAACACTGTTCCGAAATGGAGATGGTGGCGCAGGAGGCTGAGCGTGCCTCTGTCAAACTCTATCAAACGATGTGGATGAGTGACCATGTAGGCGAGGTGTTTGACGGAACGATATCCGGTGTAACGGACTTCGGACTTTTTATAGAACTCAACGACTCGCGTTGTGAGGGGTTGGTGCATATATACGATGTGATACCGGGAGAGTATATGTTTTATGAGGAAAAGAACTACCGTCTTGTAGGCGAGACAACAGGTAAGACCTTTACTATGGGGGATCCAATGCGGGTGCAAGTGGTGAGGGTAGATATGGATCGTGCGCAGATTGATTTTATGCCAGTGATATGATTATGCGAAGAATCATTTTTGTAATAGGTTTATTAGCGTTTACACTTTCTATTCAAGCGGAAGTGGTGCACATGAAATCAGGTAAGGTTTATACGGGGGAGATCGTCTTCCAAAATGATGAGGTGGTTATTATCCGAGACGCTACAGGAACGCGTTTCCAATGCCCTATGGCAGAGGTTCGTTCTATTGGCGCAAAAGAGATGGATGAGACCCCTATGCTGACCAATCTGGCCAATTCCGAAATACAGATTCCTACGCATAAGATCTCGCTTTCAATAGAAGCCGCAGGGGGCGCGGTCACACTTCCTAAAACGAGTTGGGGAGGGTTTGTAACAGCGGATTTCTTAATTGGTACCCGCAGGGTGATGAATAAGGAGATACTGCTTGGCGGTTCAGTGGGATATACAGGCGTGTTCTTGCCGAATAAAACGTATTCGTTTATTCCCATTCAGTTTGTAGCGCGTATTCCTATTATCGATGCCCAACATGCACCACAGGTGAACTTTTCTGCAGGTTATGGTATTGCTACCTCAAAGTATTATAAAGGAGGCTTGCATGCTGCCATTGACCTTTGCTATCGATACCAGATGACGATTAAATCAGCGGTTTTGTTGGGCGTGAATGTCTTTTTCCAACAGACCTCGTTGAGTGTAATGGAAGAGCATGAACAAGGAGTCTATGAAAATCCTACGGCAGGGCGTTGTTTTGTCGGTGTAGGAGCTAAAATTGCAATTGTTTTTTAATGAAATCAACGATAGGACATAGTAACAAACAACCCCGTACGCACCGCATCTCCATCGTTCTGAACGATAGAGAGAAACGTGCGTTGGATAAGTATTGCGATAAATATACAATCAAAAATCGCAGTAAACTTATTCGTCAGACCTTAATGCAAAATATTCTCAAACGTTTTGATCAAGACACCCCCACCTTGTTCGATGGGTGTGACTTTTAATACGCAATAGCGAAGATAACACGGCCGGCACTGGGTTTGCCTGTAACCATACACTGCCCCGGTTCGTTCTTGTGCCCCGGCAGGTCTGCCAATGGGATACAACGAATCGTAGCTTTGGTGTCCTCTTTGATCTTCTCCTCCGTCTCGGGCGTTCCGTCCCAATGACAGAGTAAGAAACCACCTTTCTGTATCTCCTCTTTGAATTCCTCGTACGAGTTGACCTCGCGCGTGTTGGCAATACGGAAATCGAGCGCTTTCTTGTAGATGTTTGCTTGTATCTCTTCAAGCAACCCTAAGATACGCTCCTCAATCCCTTCAATAGAAACCGTCTCCTTGGTTAACGTATCACGACGCGCAACCTCGATGGTACCGTTCTCCAAGTCGCGTCCGCCCATAGCCAAACGAACGGGCACACCCTTGAGCTCGTAATCAGCGAACTTATACCCTGGCGTCGATTTCTCGGAAGTGTCCACATGTACGCGTACTCCTTTGGCCTTGAGGGCATCCATGATAGGGTTGATCTTGGCTAAGATAGCATCGAGTTGGCTCTGCTCTTTGAAGATAGGCACAAACACTACCTGAATAGGTGCTAAATGCGGAGGCAGAACAAGACCATTATCATCGGAGTGGGTCATGATGAGAGCACCCATCAAACGAGTAGAAACACCCCAAGAAGTAGCCCATACATATTCGTATTTGTTCTCCTTACTAAGGAACTGTACATCAAAACTCTTGGCGAAGTTCTGCCCAAGGAAGTGACTGGTACCTGCTTGTAAAGCCTTACCATCTTGCATCATCGCTTCAATGCAATAGGTGTTGAGAGCACCGGCAAAACGCTCGTTGGGCGATTTAACACCCTTGACCACAGGAATAGCCATCACGTTCTCTGCAAAGTCAGCATAGACATCAAGCATCGTGCGAGCATAGTCCTCCGCCTCCTCTTTAGTGGCATGAGCCGTGTGACCCTCTTGCCACAAGAACTCCGCTGTACGCAAAAACAGACGCGTACGCATCTCCCAACGCATTACGTTACACCATTGGTTGCAGAGGATAGGCAGGTCGCGATAGGAGGATATCCAATTCTTATAGGTGGACCAGATGATCGTCTCCGACGTAGGACGGATGATAAGCTCCTCTTCAAGTCGGGCGTTCGGATCTACCACCACACCCTTGCCCTCGGGATCGTTCATGAGACGATGGTGGGTAACGACCGCACACTCCTTAGCAAAACCTTCTACATGTTCGGCTTCGCGGCTGAGGAAAGATTTGGGAATAAGCAGCGGGAAATAAGCGTTCTTCACTCCTTTCTGTTTGAAACGGCGATCCAACTCCTGTTGGATAGTTTCCCAAATAGCATAGCCGTATGGCTTGATAACCATGCAACCACGAACAGCGGACTGTTCAGCTAAATCTGCTTTTACTACAAGTTCATTGTACCATTTAGAATAATCCTCGCTACGCGGGGTGAGTTTTTGAAAGTTTGCCATTATCTTAATATGTATTTTTTACGTAATAATTCAAATTCAGAGGGCGTTTGACGCAACTGTTCACTGACGCGTCTGAGCCATCCGCGAGCCGTGTCTCCCTTTTCGGCCTGCAAAGATACGAAATTTTTATCAATAATCAAAGAAGGAAATGCAAAATGTAAGCAAAAAGCGTCTAAACACTGCTGTGAAGCATTGATTTTTCCCTCTAACGAGTAACCTGCGATGTGCATCGAGGCTAAAAGACAGTTCGGACTATCAATGACCTCGGGACTAAGATGAGGCTCGTTTTCCCATGTGTCAAGTACAAAACGATGCCCACTTTGAATCAGCGCCTGTTCGTCCACTACGCCCCCACGCGCTGCGTTGATGATGACGGCTTCGTTCTTGCATCTCTGTAAGAAATCCCCATCACAAAGATGATAGGTGGGGTAGGGTCCTGCCTTCGTGAGAGGAGTATGGAAAGTGATGACATCGCAAGTAGCCACATCTCCCTTCAGTCCCAAGGGCGGATCGTTGATGACAACCTCCATCCCGCGGGCCTTCGCCATTGCTGCCACTTTCTTGCCTACATGTCCGTAGCCTACGATACCGAGGCTTTTGCCGCCTACTTCGTTGAGTGCCTCCTCAACATAATCGCATACGGCTTGGGCGTTGCACCCGGGGGCGGAGGCAACAGCGATACCTTGTTGCTCACAATAGGCGGCATCGATATGGTCGGTCCCAATCGTGGCGGTGCCTACAAACTGCACCTCACTGCCGTCAAGTAACTCCTTATTTATTTGCGTACGCGTGCGCACGAAAAGCGCCTGCGCGTGACGCACGACTTCGGGAGTGATCTCTTCGGGTTCAAGGACAAGCACATCAATACCGGCAGAGGCTAATTGCTCGGCAAGGCAGGGAATATGTTTATCAATGATACTTAACATTATCAATGAGACGCACACCACCGCAATAAACGGTGACACAACCGATGGCATTGTCAAAAGTGAGGGCGGGTTGCAAACTCGTTTGGTCCACAATCTCATAATACTCGACTTCGAGTCCGTCGATAGCATTGATCTCGTCAATGACGCGTTGCTGTACAGCAGCTACGGAATCGGCCGTCCAATCACGACTGAGCAGGAGGATACGTGAGATATTCGTGGCGAGTTGTTTGGCTTCGGGACTGAGTAACTCGTTTCGACTGGAGAGAGCAAGTCCCGATGCCTCGCGGACGATGGGGCAACCGCATATCTGTAGGTTACCGAAGGTGCCTTTGAGCGAAGAACGCTCAACCATGTGGTGAATGATGGCGAGTTGTTGGAAGTCTTTTTCTCCAAAATATGCGCGGTCGGGTTGAACAAGGTAGAACAGACGAGAAACAACTTGCACTACACCATTGAAGTGCCCGGGGCGCATCTTACCTTCCATCACTTGGTCCAAACCGGCAAAGTCGAACGCAAAAGTGCTTTGCATCTCCTCGGGCGAGTACATCTCCTCGGGGGTGGGAGCAAAGACGTATGAGGCTCCGAGAGAACTCAGAAATGCCGCATCGCGCTCAAGATTACGAGGGTATTTGCGTAAATCCTCTTTGTTGTTGAATTGGGTGGGATTGACGAAAACACTGACTACGCAGATGTCATTTTCTGCTACACAGCGTTTGACTAACGAGGCGTGCCCTTCATGGAGAGCACCCATAGTGGGAACCAAACCGATGGTTTGATCAATACCGCGGCATGCCTTAACGGCAGCTTGTAGGTCTTTTTTTGTAGAAAAAATTTGCATTATATGGTGTATTTTATCAATTCATAATAGAAAAAACGTGCAAAGTTAGTGCTTTTTTATCAAAAAAACAAAAAAAATGAAAAAAAATTGTGCAAATATCAAAAAAAAGTTGTATCTTTGCAATGCGAAATTATATACTCACCAAAAATGTACGCCTATGAATGAGCCAAATCGTATCTTATTTATCTCTCAAGAGATTAATCCCTATTTGGCTGAAGAGACGCCAATTCGTATCCTAAATCGCCAATTGCCGGAGTGGTGCCAGAATGCTGGTTTTGAAACCCGCACGTTTATGCCCAAGTTCGGTGATATCAATGAGCGTCGTCATCAGTTGCATGACGTGATTCGCTTATCTGGAGTGAATTTAATTATTGCCGATGCGGACCATCCGTTGCTCATCAAGGTGGCAAGTATTCCTTCTGCACGTTTGCAAATCTATTTTATCGACAATGATGATTATTTCCATCGCAGGAAAGGGGTCGTGGATGAGAACGGAAAAGAATATGCGGATAATGATGAGCGTTGTATTTTCTACGCTCGTGGAGTATTGGAAACGGTGAAGAAATTGCGTTGGACACCGAATATTATTCAATGTTCGGGTTGGATGTCCGCCCTAGCACCTCTGTATTTGAAAAAAGCGTATGCAGACACACCTTTCTTTGCAAATGCTAAAGTGGTGCTGTCGCTGGATGATAATGAGTACACCCAACCTTTTGGTACGCATTTTGCAGAGAAGATAACCATAGAGGGTATCCAATCCTATCAATTGAGGAATATTGCAGGTTTTCCTGTGGGATATGAGGAGTTGATGCGGTTGGCAATAGATAACTCGGATGCTATCATTTGTGCTAGCAAAACGATTAATCAACGCGTGATGAATTATGCCCAAACGAGTGGCAAACCAATGATGGCTTTCTCTGAGAACCAAGAGGATTATGTGGCGTTCTATAACAGTCTGTTAACTAATGACGTGGAGAAATAGGATTATAGTAATAATGGCGGTGGCTTGTGGGTTGATAAGCTGCAAGGATGATTCGTCTTTAGCGGGAAGCAATGTGTTGGATGACGATGATAAGATTGCGGTAAGAGAAGATGTCTTTCCTTTCACGTCCTTTATTGATACTTGTGATTATATCGTAGCAGGAGCTGACTCTTTCTTAGTGGGCGAGCGACAAACAGACGCAGGGGCTATGTGTGCCGACTTGTTGACACAATTGGCTTGTCCGGAGAATTATGTATATCCGGAGACAACGGAGTTTGATTCCATAAAAATTCTTCTCTATTATAACTCTTGGACGGGAGACAACCTCGCTCCGTTATCTATCAATATGTATGAGATGGACAAGGCCACGTTGGAATATACACCTAATCCTTCCTATCACACCAATGAGGATCTGAGCAAATATTGTAGCTTGAGTCCTGAAACGCGTATTTTAGAGAACGAACGTATTGTGGTGGCAGAGCGTTATAGAGACTCTGCCTATTCAACGGTTACCGGAACATATTGCCCAATGATTGCTTTTACGGTCAATCCAACGAGCGAGTTCTTCCAACATTTTACTTCCCATCGTAAATATACAACGCAAAAAGAGTTTAATGAGAAGATTCTTAAAGGGTTGTATATCACTACGGATTTTGGTGGATCAACCATCTTACACATTTCGGACGTGACGATGCAAGTGTATTACCATTTTACCTATAAAACGTACGAGGGTAGGGACACTACGGTGAATGATACGAAGGGTTTTTATGCTAATTCGGAAGTGAAACAACTGAATCGGTTTATCTATGAGGACCGCACGAAATTATTAGAAGAATTACAGTCGGATTCGTTATACGATTATTTAGTCGCTCCGGCAGGTATCTATACCTATATCGATTTGCCCATGCGTCAGATGTATGATTCGATCTTAGGAGATCAGTATAAAACGAAGACGGCATACGTCAATTTAGCGCAATTGAAAGTGCAGGTGTATGATAGCGTTTGGGTTACAGACCAAACGAGTAATACTCATTTGGCAGGTTCTGCGAATTATGTTTTATTGATTCGTGCAGGAGAGAATAATAGTCGCCTGCATTCGTTCTTTGAGGACAAAGAACTACCGTCCGATACCGTGGCAGTGCTCAGTAGCCTATATTCGGGAGTGGATGATAACGGGAACACGATTCATTACTACTCCTTCGATATATCCACCATGCTGACCAATGTCTTGCATTCAGACCCGTCTCAGTTCTCTTTGGGACAGCACTCCTTGCGAATGGCGATGGTGCCTGTAACGGCTGTTACATCAACGAATAATCAAGTTATTTCCATTAAAGAAGCTCAAACGATCTCGGCAACTCGTCTATACAGCACAAAAAATCCTGCAGCATCTATGACACTGCAGGTTGTAAGTTCTTTGTTCTCTAACATCTATCGTTAGAGGTCTTAATTACAAGATAGCTTGGTAAGCGGCGGCATCCATTAAGGTGTCAAGTTCGCTGGGATCTGTTAAGCGAATCTTAATCATCCAACCTTCACCGTAGGGGTCATTATTCACTTTCTCCGGAGCATCATTCAATGCTTCATTGATTTCTAATACCTCACCACCGGCAGGCATGTTTAGGTCCGAAACGGTCTTAACCGCCTCTACAGAACCAAAGACTTCACCTTGTGCGATAGTCTCGCCAATGGTATCAATATCGACAAAAACGATCTCGCCTAATTCTGATTGCGCATAATCCGTAATGCCTACATAGGCAATATCACCTTCTACACGAATCCATTCGTGCTCCTTGGTGTACTTAATGTTTGTTGGAAATGTCATAATATGTGTGCTTATTTAACTGTTTGAATCTGATCACCAAGAGCCGACATAGCGCAGCGGAAACCAATGGTGTTCGAGCATTGGGTCTGCTCTAAATAACGACGCGTAGAAGGATTGAGCCAATAGATACGGTCATTCCACGAACCTCCCTTATATACGCGTGTGGTCTCCGTAATATTGGGGGCTAAGATATCCGTAGGATCCTTCTTTATAGCTGGATTATTCCTTGCTTCTTCCGAGAGATTAAGAGGATAGTCCGTTTTAATAGAATAAGTTAATTCTCCATCTCGAACGGAACGTTTGTCTCCGCCATCCACCATCTCGCGCATTACACAACCCATGGAGTCAATGATGAGGTGACCATACTCAATCAACGGCTGCGTAAACACATTTCCACGGAAAGAGTTGTATTCGTTAACCTCTTGGTTACTGGTCTCACGATATACGTCCATCACCCATTCGTTCACGTTACCCGCCATGTTGTATAATCCAAAATCATTAGGTTCGTACGCATCTACAGGCGCGGTGGTAACATAACCATCATTGGCAGCACCACTAACACCCATCAAGTCACCACGACCACGAGTAAAGTTGGCTTGCATGCGACCTTTAGCCTCTTTGCCTAAATCGCGTGGATGATAACCCGACCAAGGATAAATCTTACCTTCAACGGAAAGACCATCTTCACCGGCTATAGGAGCGTATGCTGCAAATTCCCATTCGGCTTCGGTCGGCAGACGATAGTCAATAACCATGATACCATCTGCTTTGGTTACCTTACGCTCATCGCCGTATGAATCGTATAAAGCCTTACGCCCTCCTGCGGGAACGTATGACTTATCCAATAAGTATTTCTCTGTGTTGAAAACGAACTTATCGCGGATATATTCGTAATTCGGGCGATACATGCTCTGACTCTCGGCAGAGATATCCGTCTTAACCTCTACCGGATCCATCCAATACCCATTCTCTGCCTCCCAATCGTCTTTAGCCACTTCGTCATAGATGGGGTCGAGCGAACCAAAATCAGGATAAGCCAAAAATCCGGCCTTGATGAGCAACATCTCATTCACGCGGTCGGTACGCCATTGGCAATAACGCACGGCTTGTTCCCAAGAGATACCAACTACGGGGTAGAAGGAGAACATAGTGCTCTCGAAATAATTCTGGATGTACGGCTCATTATAAGCTAAGTCTTCTTGCCAAACCGATTGGTCGGGTGCCGCTTTCTTAACTAATTCGGGGGCTACCTGACCAAACACACTTTCCATCCAATGGGAATACTCGCGCCAGTTGAGGTTGGAGATCTCATACTTGTCCATGTAGAAAGAACTAACCGTAATCGTACGATGTGCATTGTTGCGCGGAGCGGTAATAAACTCATCTGTCTCACCAATGGTAAATACACCTCCTTGAATAGGTACCATACCTACAGGGGCCGTACTCAAACCTTCTGCTGCTTGGAAATTATTCGTCTTCGTGTCAAAATAATTCCAACCGGTGGTGTTTGAAACCTTAGTGTTTAAATCTCGCTTGTTCGAACAAGCACAAAGGGTGATTAACCCAATGAAAAGCAACCATTTTGTGTACTTCATATCACGTGATTTTATTTTCAGCCTGCAAAGATAATAAATTTTTTTCAAATCCCCAACAATTTTTTGCAAAATATGAAGAAAAAATGCGTTTTTCCAAAAAAAATGATTTTTTTTTGCTTAAAATGGACGGAGATTTGGGATTTTGCAAGATTTTTTGTAATTTTGTGGTCCGTTTGAGAAAGATGCTTGTGCCACGAGTTATAGGGATATTAAATATTACACCGGATAGTTTTGCTCATTCGGTTGGGGAACAGGACGTGTGTTCCGTTGTGCGACAGGCAGTGTCTATGGTGGAACAGGGAGCTTATGGCCTTGATATCGGGGCGGTAGCTACTCACCCGGGGGCGGCAATGGTCTCAGAAGAGGAGGAGTGGAAACGTCTGAAGAACGTGCTTCCTGCTTTACGAAAAGCCTTGCCAACGACACCTTTTTCGGTGGATACGTATAGAGCCGGCATCGCTCAACGTGCCATCGATTTAGCAGGGGTGGAGGTGATTAATGACATCTCCGGTGGACAATGGGATGAACAGATGTGGAACGTGGTGGCGAAAGCAAAAGTGGGATATGTGTTAGGACATACGTTGGGAACGATTGCGGAACCAACCAAGTTGGGGCAGTATGACGACCTGATGGCGGATATGATTGATTATTTCGTTCGTCGATTGGATGCCCTACACCGCATGGGAGTGAGTCGGGTGATTATCGATCCCGGGTTCGGATTTTCCAAAACCACGGAACAGAACCTTCACTTATTACATCACCTGCATTATTTACAATGCCTGGATACCCCTATAATGGTGGGGTTGTCGCGCAAACGAATGATATATGAACCGATGGGTGTGGAGCCTACTTCGCCACAAGCGCTTGAAGGAACGTTACAAGCCGAACGAGTTGCTTTACAACAAGGGGCTTGCTACTTACGCGTACATGATGTATTGGAAACTATAAAACTATGTTAGGACTACATTTTGGTATTAAAGATGTAATAGACATCTTGTTGGTCGCTCTTATCTTATACTACGGCTATGTTATTTTACGCCGTTCGGGAGCTGCTAATCTGTTCTGGGGGATATTTGCTTTCCTGGTCCTTTGGGTGCTGGTGTGCTTTGTCTTCCAACTCGAATTAACAGGCGCATTGTTTGACCGTATTATCGGTGTAGGTGCCATTGCGTTGATTGTGCTCTTCCAGGAAGAAATTCGCTCGTTCTTCTACCATGTCGGTTCACGATTTAGTGCTTTTAAGATACAAAGTAAACGGGTACGAGAGAAAGAAAAAGAACAACAGATACAGCAGATCTTAAGCGCATGCGCGACTATGTCGCAAGAGAAAGTGGGGGCACTTATCGTACTGCGTAATAAACAAGAACTCGGTGTGTTTATGGACACCGGAGAGAAAGTGGATGCTGTGATTTCGGCACGCCTGATTCGTAATCTCTTCTTCAAAAACTCTCCCCTCCATGATGGCGCAATGTTTATCGGCAAGAACCGCATCGAATATGCGGGTTGTATCTTGCCCGTATCAAGAAATAGAGATATCCCTAACTTCTATGGCCTTCGGCACCGTGCGGCTTTAGGACTTACCGAAGTGTCAGATACTACTTGTATCGTTGTCTCAGAAGAGACGGGAAGTATCTCCGTCGCTCAATCGAAAACAATCAAGATTATTACCATGGGGGAATTGAGGGATATATTATATAAGGAATTAAATTAAGCAATCACAAATCACAAATCACAAATCAGCAATCAAAATTTATCAGATATGTTTAAACGCACTTTAGTTACATCGGCACTCCCGTATGCAAACGGACCTGTGCACATCGGTCACTTGGCAGGGGTATATGTTCCTGCCGATATCTATTCTCGTTATCTTCGCCTAAAAGGCGTTCCTGTCCTGTTTGTAGGAGGAAGTGATGAACATGGCGTTCCCGTAACCATTCGTGCTCGGAAGGAGGGCATTACCACCCAACAGGTGGTGGATCGCTATCATTCCCTCATCAAAAAATCGTTTGAACAGTTCGGTATCTCGTTTGACGTGTATTCACGTACTACCTCTGATATCCATCATCGGTTTGCTTCGGACTATTTCCGTAAGTTATATGATGATGGAAAGTTTGTAGAACAGACCACCGAACAGTTCTTTGACCCCGAGACACAAGAGTTCTTAACCGACCGTAATATCAAAGGCGAATGTCCTCGCTGCCATGCGCAAGGTGCTTATGGCGACCAATGCGAGAAATGTGGTGCAACCCTTTCTCCCGACGAACTGATCAATCCCTATAATGCGGTCAATGGTAATCCGTTAACCAAGAAAGCGACCTCTCACTGGTATCTGCCGTTGGACCAATACCAATCGTGGTTGGAGAATTGGATATTGGAAAACCACAAAGAGTGGCGTCCGAATGTGTATGGACAGTGTAAGTCGTGGCTTGATGGCGGACTTAAACCGCGTGCCGTGACCCGCGACTTGGACTGGGGGATCCCTGTACCCGTAGAAGGTGCCGATGGGAAAGTGCTCTATGTGTGGTTTGACGCACCGATAGGGTATATATCCAATACGAAAGAACTCTGCGACGCACAACCCGACAAATATGGTCAATGGGAGACGTGGTGGAAGGATCCCGAGACGCGCCTCATCCATTTCATTGGTAAGGATAATATCGTGTTCCACTGCATCGTCTTCCCGTCTATGCTCAAGGCGGATGGCAGTTACATCTTGCCCGACAATGTTCCTTCCAACGAGTTCTTGAACCTCGAAGGAGACAAGATTTCCACGTCCCGTAATTGGGCGGTTTGGCTCAACGAGTATCTGGAAGACTTCCCCGGCAAACAGGATGTGCTCAGGTATGTACTGACCGCCAATGCTCCCGAGACGAAGGATAATGATTTTACGTGGGCGGACTTCCAAGCGCGTAATAATAACGAATTGGTGGCTATCTATGGTAACTTCGTTAATCGTGCGTTAGTGCTGACTCAGAAATATTTTGAGGGCAAAGTGCCGGCATGCCATGGCCTCAATGATTATGATAAAACGACGTTGGCAGAGTTTGCTAACGTGAAGGCACAGTTAGAGGAGCTATTGGAAAACTTCCGTTTCCGCGATGCCCAGAAAGAGGCTATGAACTTAGCGCGTATCGGAAATAAGTATCTGGCTGATACCGAGCCTTGGAAACTATCGAAGACCGATATGGATCGAACCGCAACGATTCTACATCTAGCTTTGCAGATTGCGGCTAATCTCAGCATCGCTTTTGAACCCTTCTTACCTTTCTCGTCCGCTAAACTGCGCGAGATGTTAGCTATGTCCGAAGTTCATTGGGATCGCCTCGGCGCAACGGATTTGTTAGAAGAAGGTCACGTGTTAGGTCAGATAAGTCTGCTCTTTGAGAAGATCGAAGACGAGACGATTCAGAAACAACTGGACCGTTTGGCACGTATCAAAGCCGAGAACGAGGCAAAAGCCAAAGAGGAGGAACTTCTTTCAGCGCAGCGGTCTTGCAGCGATAGCGATCTTTCAGCGTCAGCGGTCAATCCGGTAAAACCGGATACCTCTATTGACGAGTTTGATAAAACGGATATCCGTGTGGCTACGGTCTTAGAGTGCGCACCCGTGAAGAAGTCCGAGCGTCTGCTGCAATTTAAGTTAGACGATGGTATGGGCGGCAGAACGATTCTTAGCGGTATCGCGCAGTCCTATCCCGATCCGTCGGTGCTGGTAGGGAAACAAGTGCTCTTTATCGCTAACTTCCCTCCGCGTAAGATGATGGGTATTGAGAGTCAAGGAATGATCTTGTCGGCAGTGGATGCCGATGGAAAGTTGGTCGTTACTACGGTCTCTAAACCTGTCAAAAATGGGGTTCAAGTAGGCTAAAATAGGAAAAAGTGCTGTTTTTTGTATAAAAATTGCAGAAAAATTTGCGTATATGAAAAAAAAGCAGTACTTTTGCAGTCGCTTTCGTTAAAAAGAGGAGGCGGGGTAGCTCAGCTGGTTAGAGCGCATGATTCATAATCATGAGGTCCCCGGTTCAACCCCGGGCCCCGCTACCAAGCAACCTTCGGGTTGTTTTTTTTTTTTACCTCTCCGCCTTCCGCCCCTCCGCCTCTCCGCCCCTCCGCCCATAAACTCCTTCCCCTTCGGGGGGAAGGCCGGGATAGGGGCTTCCGCCTCTCCGCCCCTCCGCCTCTCCGCCTTTAGGCAGCTTTGCTGCCGCGCCCTTCCGCCCCTCCGCCCTTCCGCCTCAAAAATGTGCGATTTCCCGAAAATCTGCACATTTTTCTTGCATATATGGATTTTTTTTCGTATCTTTGCAGTCGATTTTCGACCGCAAAGCGAGAATGAGATAACAAAGAGGGGATTAGCTCGCAGTAGTATCGCGAGGAGGAATGACGAGATAAAGAAAGATAAATAAAAAAACATGGAAAAAGAATTACAATATGTAAATTATCACTTGCCGGAAAATATGGGGCAAGTACAAGCAATTGTATATAACGAGAGTTTGTGGTTAACAGAAAAGGCTATGGCAGATCTTTTCCAAATTGATAAATCTGGTATTGGTCGTCATTTAAAACATATCTATGAATCCGGAGAACTACAACAAGATATGACAGTTGCAAAATTTGCAACCGTCGTAAATCGTGGGGTTCGTGGGGAGGTATTGGAAGACATTACATTTTATAATTTGGACGCGATTATTGCGGTTGGTTATCGTGTGAATAGTCTTCGAGCGACTCGTTTCCGTCAGTGGGCAACCAAAATTTTGTCTGAATATATGAAAAAAGGCTTTGCAATGGACGACAAACGCCTTAAAGAAGGAGGTCAACTTTTTGGGAAAGACTATTTTCGTGAGATGTTGGAGCGAGTTCGTTCCATACGTACAAGTGAACGTCGCATCTGGCAACAGATTACTGATATCTATGCGGAGTGCAGTATTGATTATGATAGAGAAGCATTGACTACACGTGATTTCTATGCTATGATTCAAAATCAGTTTCACTATGCCATCAGTGGTCAAACGGCGGCAGAGATTGTTTATGATCGAGCCGATTCTTCTAAGGAAAATATGGGATTGACGACATGGCGCAATGCTCCTAATGGACGCATTTTAAAATCAGATGTCAGTATAGCTAAAAACTATTTGGATATAGAATCTATCCATCGTTTAGAAAGATTAGTATCCGGCTATTTTGATTATATTGAGGATTTGCTTGATCATGAGAATGCATTTACAATGGAACAATTTTCAGCAAGTGTTACTGAGTTTTTAGCGTTCCGCAAGTATCAGATTATTCCGACCAACTATCGGGGGTTAATTTCTCATGAACAAGCGCAACAAAAAGCAGAAGAGGAATATGAAAAATTTAATCCTAAGCAACGTATTCAATCCGACTTTGATCTCTTTGCTCAAGCTATAGAACAAGAATCTAACCACTAAAAAATATATTTTTCTTGCGTATATGAGAAAAAAGTAGTAATTTTGCAAGCGCAAAGTTGATTTGGAGAGAAATCACGGTTATGCGTTTAGAGATACAACGTTAGGACGCGTTCTTGACAAAAATTGAGTTAATTCGTACTCAGCCTATATCATGGAATATGCACCAATTCTTAGAAATCATAGGAATAATCGTTTTGAGCATAGTGGCGATAGTAGTGCTCATTGTTATGCTGCGTGCCGGATTTCACGGACCACACTATGACCAAGATATGACTTCAAGAGCGAGGCACTCCTATCAAAAGACAAAGTTTAATCGCAGGTCATCCGGGCTAACTGATAATAAACCTACGAGGTGCATAATTTGGACTAAACGGGATGATGACTATTTAAAGCGGCTCTACAATCAGCATTATTCGATAGAACAAATATCCTACATAATAGGATTCCGCCAATCAGATATCGTTTCACGATTGAAAAAATTAAAATTGAGATAATTATGAAGAACGAAGTTGATCGTGCCCTTGTGGCTAAGACGAAACTTATCACCCTTCTGCTGGTGGCAGCAAGTATGACACTAAATGCCAAGACGATTGTTGTTTATTTCTCCGCCACAGGAGTGACTAAAGCCGCGGCTGAACAGATTGCCGCCGAACAAAACGCCGACCTATGGGAGATTGTTCCTTACGAACCCTATACCGAAGCCGATCTCGATTGGCGCAATAGCGAGTCGCGCTCATCTATAGAGATGAAAGATCCTGCCGAGCGACCTATGATCAAAATGTGTACAGATGTCAGTCCATATAACACCATCTACCTTGGATTCCCTATCTGGTGGAACATCTGCCCGCGTATTATTGATTCATGGATAGAGAATAACGACCTAACAGACAAAACCCTTATCCCCTTCTGTACTTCCGGCTCCAGCACCATTGATGGTGCCATGGATTACCTACGCACCACCTATCCGCAATACAAATGGGAAGACGGATTTAGAATAGAATAATTTTTCTATACAAACAGAGAAATTACCCTACAGATACGAAAACATTATGACCCGAAAAGAAATTGTATATAACTACCTCAATAATCACGGCATTCCGTTTGAGGAGTATGACCACCCCGAAGGGAAAACCATCGAGGAGGCTATGCGCTGGTGGCGCGAGGACGGGTCTGTACACTGCAAGAACATCTTCCTGCGTAACCACAAAGGAAACCAACATTACCTCGTTTGCTTTGATTGCCACCACGACCTCGATATTCACGACCTCGAACAACGACTCAAAGCCCACTTACAAGCCGCCGGACAACCCGCCCCCGGCAAACTGAGTTTCGCTTCTCCGGAACGAATGATGCGATACCTCGGCCTCGAACCCGGTTCCGTCTCACCCTTTGGTCTTATTAACGATATTGAGCACCACGTCATCCTCTTCCTTGATCTGCATTTGCAAGAGGCGGAACTACTGAGTTTCCATCCTAATGACTGTACAGGAACCATTGTTATTAAACGAGAGGATTTTCTCAACTACCTCAACGGATTAGGTAATACTTATCAATTTATAGAAGCATACTAAAAACTATATAAAACGGAGCATGTCTCCGCCTCTCCGCCTTTAGGCAGCTTTGCTGCCGCGCCTCTCTGCCCTTCCGCCCTTCCGCCCCTCGTCCGCCGCATACGAAAAATGCCCAGCCAAAAAGCTGAGCATTTTTGCGGTGCGGACGCAAATCGCGTCCTACCCGTAAACTAAAAAGGTATTCGCTTGCGCGGATACCTTTTTGCGGTGCGGACGAGACTCGAACTCGCGACCTACGGCGTGACAGGCCGGTATTCTAAACCAACTGAACTACCGCACCATGGACTTTCTCTCTCGAAAGCGGGTGCAAAGGTACTACATTTTTTTGATATGACCAAATTTTTTTGACGTTTTTTTTCAAAAAAATGCATTTTTGGCGTTTTTTAGGGTGTAAAAGGCAAAAAATACATAAAAAATAGAGATGATATTTGTGTAAATCTGATTTTTT
>JAZLHD010000119.1:0-1542 GCA_045616645.1 Paludibacteraceae bacterium | reverse complement strand
ATCGGGAGACCTAAGACAAGCCTCGGCATTCCCTTTCAGCTCACCAAACAAAGGTGCACGGTTTTCCACCACAAGCGTCAGCATATAAGTGCCTTTCCTGTGGTAGTTATGCCACGGGCTTCTGCGTTTCATGGAATGCTTTGTTTCATGCACCTCCATGCCTTTTGCTATTGCTTCTTCGCGGTTCATAGTGATTTATAAATTTGCTCTTTGAAAAATAGAGCCTTCTGCCATATTTACAGTTTCAGTTATTTTCGCGCAAAAGTACAAAATCTTTTTCAAATAGCAATCATTTTCATATATATTTTTTACTCAAGTTTCGCTACTTGAAGGATGTTCGGAATACCACTTCCTGAAAAAATCATCTATCAGTTTCTCACGCGTTTGGATTTCCACTAAAGGTGCAGTTCCTTCTATTTTTACGCCATGCGAGCGGCGGGCTTATTTTCAAAAAACAAAGTTACACAAAATATTTGAGAAAGCGAAATACCAATGTCGTTTTTTTGAATTCCCAGATAAAAAAACAGGCTACGATTCCCAATAACACCAAAACACCTTTCTGCGACTATAAGTTTTCGCCGCCGTTTTCTTTGAAACTGTAAGCATTTTCACTCCGTTTCCTTACAGTTTGAAACCGAGTACCCGACCAAAACAGATACCTATCGTTTTACCGCCTAATATGATACCTTTTACCGCCTAATACCTATCGTTTTACACGGTAATACCATAGGTTTCAATCTGTAAGAGCTAAGCTTTTACAAAACCCTACACAAACCCACTCAGACCCACCCCCCGGGAGGTCGTGTCAAAAGTAACTGGCACGACCTCTTAACATAATATAACGATCAAAGCCCCGACTTTCCCAAGCCAGGGCTTTGTTATGTCAAAGATTTTTTGTATCTTTGTACATAGTTAATAAGCTATGGCAAAGTTACAATTTAAATTTTACAATCAGGCACAAGGAGAGCTTTTTCCTTCGTTTCTGGGTGATAAAATTCCAGAAACGCATCATGTGCGCCTTTTGAGTGGCATAATAGACGCTCTTGATATCACAGATCTAATGAGTACATACAAGTCCTTCGGCTGTCCGGCGTATCATCCGCGCATGCTGCTGAAGGTGGTGTTCTATTCCTACATGAACAACATCTACTCATGCCGCAAGATAGAGGATGCCCTGAAGTACCACGTCCACTACATGTGGCTCAGCGGCAGCCAGACTCCCTCGTTCAGCACTATCAACCGATTCCGCAGCGAGCATATGAAGGATGCCGTAAACAAACTCTTCTCCCAGGTGGTTACACTTCTTGTCGATATGGGGCAGATAACCCTTGAGGAACAGTACGTCGATGGCACGAAGATAGAGAGTGTAGCCAACAAATATACCTTTGTCTGGAAGAAGACCGTGGAGAAGAACAAGGCGAAGCTTGAGGAGAAGATAAGGAACATACTCTCACAGATAGATGAAGGCATAGCTCAGGACAACACCCCGGATGCGGACACCATGCCAGAGGCCATAGACAGCAAACTGCTTGCAAAGAAGAT
>JAZLHD010000118.1:0-13985 GCA_045616645.1 Paludibacteraceae bacterium | reverse complement strand
CATCGGTTATTCTTTAAAACATGAAGCGATGATTGAGGAGTTTATCGATGGTCGAGAAATTAGCGTAGAATTTATTTCGTATCAAGGTAAACACTATCCGTTACAGATAACCGATAAGGTTACCACCGAAGCGCCTCATTTCGTAGAACTTGAGCATCATCAACCCGCCGATTTATCTGCCGAGATGTTTGAAAGAATCTACGCCATTACTGATAAGGCTTTAACTGCTTTAGGGGTCACCAATGGTGCTAGCCATTCGGAGTATCGCATAACGCAAGGGGGCAGGGTAGTTGTCATGGAAATTGGAGCCCGTATGGGAGGTGATTTTATTGGTAGCGATTTAGTACGTCTCAGTATCGGATATGACTTTGTGGAAGGTGTAATTGATGTGGCATTAGGGCACTTTGAAGAACCTAAGTTGTTAGAACACCATAAGAGTGGGGTATATTTCCTGTGTGAGGAGACTAAAGCTTTATTACCCACAATTGAAAATGCGATTGCTCAACCAGAGCAACATCCCGAGATATTTAAATCCGAAATAACCGATAACGAACTGCGAAATGTTACTTGTAGTGCGGATCGCAGTGGGTATATAATATATAGGAAAGATTAGACCTTTATGAAAAAATCAGTAGTTATATTAGGAACAACACAATTTTCAAAAAGAGTGTACCACACAATCATAGATGAAGGTATCTATGATGTCGCTGGTTTTTGTGTAGAGCAAGCATATATTACAGAACCTACATTTTGTGATTTGCCAGTTTTAGATGTTAAAGAGTTGTGTAACAGTCTAATTATCAATGAGTTGTCGTTTAAATGGGGGGGGGTAATTAATACGATTGGATACAAACAAATGAATCGTATTCGTGAACGATTAACAAAAAAATATGGTGATAAGTTACCTTTTATTTCGTACATATCAAAATATGCTCATGTGGACACATCTGCTACTATAGGGGACGGAACACTGATAATGCCCTATGTATATATTGGATCCAATTGTAATATTGGAAAAGGGGTTATAATTGATGTAGGAGCCACTTTGCCGCATGATATTTTTGTTGGAAATTATTCATTTGTTGCATGTCATGTCGTATGTGGAGGGAATATTAATATGGGTAGAAATTGCTTTATTGGATTAAACGCGACTATAAAAAATGGTGTTAAAATAGCTGATTATACATTCGTAGGTGCTGCTTGTTACATCACAAAAGATACAGAGTCAGAATCTGTGTATATCCAACATGCAACGCCTAAATCATTAGGAATAATTGCAAGTCAGATAATAGAAAGGGTTTAAATAGTGAATTGTAAAAAACAAGTGGTTTTATTTGGAGCAACAGGAACAATTGGTGCATATCTTGCTCTTGATTTGATTGCATATGGATATAATGTTGTGGCTATAGGTCATCGTTTAAGCGATAATGGTTTTTTTGCCCAATATAATATTCCATATTTCAGTGTGAATATTGCCGAAAAGAAGTCTTTTGAATGCTTGCCAAAGCAAGATGTCTTTGCTGTTATTAATTTGGCAGGTGCAATTCCTGCGAGAATGAAGGGATATTATCCACAAAGTTACATTGATTCTATTATTACGGGAACGCTTAATATTTTAGATTATTGTGTAGCAGTAAAGGCTAATCGAATTGTTTTTTCGCAATCTATATCTGATGTCAGTTATTTATGTGGAAACAAAAAACCTATACTTGAAAATAGTTTGATGCAATTCCCTATTAATAATGACCATTCTGTATATTCTATTTGCAAAACAACAGCAGTACATTTGATTCAGCATTATGCTGTTAGATATGGTCTAAAATACTTTATTTTGCGTTTTCCTAATATATATTTATATCACCCGAATCCGATGTATTATGTGGATGGTCAAATGAAATGGCAAGGATATCGCTTACTAATCGAAAAAGCTAAAAAAGGAGAAGTAATTGAAATGTGGGGAGATCCTAATAGAGTACGTGATATAGTATATGTAAAGGACTGCAATCAAATCATTATCAATACGTTAATGAGTACATCGAATGGGGGAATATACAATGTTGGAACAGGCGTTGGGACATCCCTACGTCAGCAAATAGAGGGCATTATTAAGGTGTTTTCTCCACAAGACAACCCATCTACAATAATAGAGAGACCTGATATGCCAGACGCGCCGGAATACATCATGGATATTTCAAAAACAATTAGCGATTTAGGTTACAAACCACAATATGATTATTTATCATACCTCAAGGATATGAAACGAGAAATGCAAGAAAAACGCTTTCAAATATTGTGGGGAAAGGATGTTCTTGAATGAATAATTATCTAAAATATGGCTCTTTGATTGGCATTAATCTGCTCTATGCTTGTGTGTCAATCTTTACCAAGTTTGCCTCACAACAAGAGATGATGTCTGTTAAATATTTATTGGGACTTGGCGGCGCAATCTGTGTGATGGGGCTTTATGCTATCTTTTGGCAACAAATCCTCAAACGTATTGAGCTATCCACGGCTTATATGTTTAAAGGAACAAGTCTTATCTTCGTAATGCTATTAGCCGCCTTACTATTTGGCGAGGTCATCACGTGGACGAATATATTGGGCGCAGTCATAATTATTGCAGGAATTACGATGTATGCTAAAGTATGATATATAAACTCATCGTCATATTAGCCGTTTTTGCTGCTACCTGTGCGCAGATGCTATTGAAGAAAGGGGCGAGCCTCACCTCCGGCAGCGTCAGCGCATCTCCCGAAGGCGAGGGGAGATTTCGATGGTTTATAAAGCAGTATATTAATCCATGGGTGATAGGTGGATATGCGATAATGTTTGCGAGTATGATAGTCAATATCTTTGCAATGAGTAGGGGAGTGCAGGTAAAAGAGGTAAGTGTGATAGAGTCGTTAAGTTATTTGTTTGTACCACTGCTATCCTTCTCCCTTTTCCGCGAGGAACTGACATGGAAAAAACTTGGAGCAATAGGGATAATAATGATAGGAATATTTGTGTTTTTTATATAATTAATAACGAAAATGAATAACAAAACATTACTTTGGATAAAATCGCTTTTATGTTTAGCGGCAGCAGTAACAACAGCCTATTTGTTGATGTTAGGGTGGTATAATACACTATCGTTAGATGACTATGGTTTTGCTGTAGATATGCGAACGAACACTCCTTATTCTTGGATGAAACAGATGTACATGACTTGGCAAGGACGATTCTCCGGATTTTTTGTGAGTGGCTTGGTTTTTAAATTGTTCGGTAATGGTGACTTTTTATGGTTATGGAGTGTTATTCATCTTGCGCTTGGCTATGTGGTCGTGGGACTTTATATCAAGAATGTAGTTAAAGTGAATGATTATTGCTTATTGCTCAGCACAACAATCTTGTTAACTAATATTGCAATTTGTTCGGTATTTGAACTTGGTACTTTTTATTGGTTATGTTGCGTGGGCTATTTCTTGGTGATTTATGCAACATTATTGCTTATATATATACTTTTCTTTGCACAATGGAAATTGTGGATTCGGTATGGGGTGGCAATAATATGTTCTGTTTACATATCAGGTTCCGCTGAAAATTATACACCATTAGTATTGTTAGTTTTAGGTCTCATTTGGCTGTTTTGTATTATTAAAGATGCTAAGGATACATCTTTCTCACAAGCATTTTGTAAACATCAACTTATGTTTATTGTTTGTGCCATATTAGGTATAGGCTTCTTGGCTATGTTATTCGCTCCCGGAAATAAAGTAAGAATGAATCAAGGAGGACAAATCGTTGGCTTTATGTACAATTTTGCCTTGATGCCATTCTTAAAGAAAACAATCGTAGCGAATTTTGTTTTTGGTTTACGCTTATTATCTCGTGGGTTGTACGTAGTGGGCGTTTTACCTATTGCTATGTGGCTCGGTATATGGGTAAAAAAACAGAATGGATTGATAGACAATAATGATGTTTGGAGAAAAATTCTTTATTCAACGATTGGGTTGGCTTTACTAATCTTTATTGCCGTTACTTCTTGTGTATATGGATTAGGCTATTATCCTCCATTACGTGCTATGGGATATGTTCTATTCATTGTGATGGCATGGGCATTATATTGCGGTATACTTATTGGATATACCTATGCGGATGCACTTCAAAAATGGGGTACAATCTATGTTGTAGTTCTTTGTATGTGGATAGGATATGGTGCCTATTATATCATCAAGGAACAACCGGCAGTAAAACATTACTGTACGTATGTGACAACCCGAGATAAACAGATTCAGAAGTTAGCAAAAGAGGGTAGTACCGATTCGTTGGCGATACAACCTTTGGTTTTGCCTTATTGGGCGAACACTTATTCATGTGTGCGAAATTTTGTAAATAGGTGTGTTGGAGCAAAAAAAGTTATTCGTGAGAATTATTTCCCTTATATGACTTCTGATTTGTGTGATAATCCAACCGACTTTAAAAATAAAGGTTTGCAGCAATATTACAATGCTGATTTTGAAATTTATGGTTATCCGACAGTGTATAAGTAATAATTACTATGAATATCCCTTTTAACGCGCCCCACTTGACGGGGAAAGAAACCGAGTACATGATTGAAGCCGTGAACCGCGGTAAGTTATCCGGTAACGGTGAGTACACCAAGCGCTGCCAAGCGTTCTTTGAACAACGCTATGGCTATAAGAAGACACTCCTCACAACCTCCGGCACGGATGCTTTGGAGATGTGCGCGATGCTCTGCGATTTAAAGCCCGGTGACGAAGTTATTGTACCGAGTTATACATTCGTGAGCACAGCGCTCGCATTCCTCCGCGAAGGCGCAAAAGTCGTCTTTGCCGATTCGGGTAAGGATAACCCCAATATTGATCCGGCGCTCATTGAGTCGCTCATCACACCCCGCACGAGAGTGATAGCTCCTGTTCACTATGCCGGCATTGCTTGCGATATGGATGCGATAATGGATATCGCCAATCGCCATAATCTCCTCGTTGTCGAAGATGCTGCCCAGGCATTGGATTCATATTACAAATCACCAATCACAAATAAGCAATTACCGCTTGGCGGTATTGGTCATTTAGCTGCTATCTCTTTCCACGAAACAAAGAACATCACCGCCGGAGGCGAGGGAGGCTTGCTTATCATCAATGACGAGCGCTTTATCCGCCGTGCAGAGATTCTATGGGAGAAGGGTACCAATCGTGCCGAGTTCTTCCGTGGTGCAGTGAATAAGTATGGATGGGTGGATAGGGGTTCAAGTTTCTTGCCTGCGGAAATCAATGCTGCCTTCCTTTGGGCGCAATTGGAGAATCTGGATGAGATACAGAATAAGCGTAAACAGCTCTGGAGCCGCTATTGGAAACTGTTGAAGTCATTGGCAGATAAGGGATACTTTGAGTTGCCTTCGATCCCTGATTACGCAACGAATAATGCCCACATGTTCTATCTCGTCTTCCCTGATTTAGAGAAACGGACGAAGTTTATCGCTTATCTCAAAGAGGCGGGGATACTGTCGGTGTTCCACTATTTGAGTTTGCATACAAGTAAATTCTATGAGGATAAACACGATGGTCGCCCGCTGCCGCAATGCGACCGCTATGCGGATTGTTTGGTTAGATTGCCGATGTATTACGATTTGGAATTAGAAGAGGTGGATACTATTTGTGAGAAGATAAGGGAACTGTATGATTGATAAGAGGCGGATGGGGAGCTATCTGCCCATCTGCCTAAAAATGTTGTACCTTTGCAAACGCAAATGGAATACTTAGGATATTATGCTACCAACAGTTGGAATTCTTACCTATCATCGCGCAATAAATTATGGCGCAGTATGGCAAGCCTTGGCTTTAAAGAAAACCTGTGAACAAATAGGATATCCAACGCGCGTATTGGATTATAGTCCTTATGGCGTTTGGCGATATCAAGATTTTTTTCATAAGCGTCCGGATAAGGCGCTTACTAAGATATTTCAATTACATTGGCTCCGACAGTTTATACACAAAAATCTCAATTTAAGCGAATATACGGATTCTAGTGAGTATATGCGAACACACTTCCAATGCGATGATATTACTGTCGTCGGGTCGGATCAAATATGGAATGTTAAAAGCGTTGGAAAGCTTATTAGTCCTTATATGCTAGATTTTATCCCTACCAATAAACAACGAATAGCATACGCTTGCTCAATGGGGGGGTATTCGCAAGTTCCGAATTTATACATGTTTTTCAAAAAGAATTGCCTAAATTTTCTTCCATTTCTTTAAGAGAACCACAATTTTTAGAAGAAATGTCGGCAATAAGTGGAAAGAATGTTGTTGATGTGTGTGATCCTACTCTTTTACTAAAGAAAGCCGATTATGTCGCAATGGAAAAGAAAAAATGGGGATTACCGAAACATTATATAGCCGTGATGGATTTATCCGGAGATCCATTTTTAAAGGAGGTTGTCAAAAAAACGAAAAAGTTATCACATTTGCCTGTGATAAATATCATGGGTGGATATACACGTTGGGCAGATAAAAACATTTATAGTTTACAACCCGAACAATGGCTATATGTGATTGATCATGCGGATTTTATGATTACCAATTCTTTTCATGGTACTGCGTTATCAATCATGCTTCAAACCCCGTTTTTATGCTGCCTTAAGAAGAATGGAAATCTAGAAGGAAATGTGCGCTTAACCAATATGTTGTCTCAATGTGGGCTAATGACACAGTGTATTACAGATGTTGAAAAAGTTGAGCAAGCGCTACAACTAGATTGGACACAGGCCGAGCCTTTTATAAATCAATATCATAAACGCTCACTAGAGTGGCTTAAAAATGCTTTACATTATGCTACAGACGAAAAATGACAAAGGAATTCAAATTCGTAGAAGAATAAAAACTATAGTATCCGGATTTCGAACGATGTGGCAATACTATCTCCGTCAGGTGAGAAATGCTAAATGCGATTATTTTGCATCGCAAGATGCATTTATGTCCGTGTTAGTGGCAAATTACCATGTCATAGAGAAATGTCTAGCAATGCCCAATTTTGAACCCGGGCATGGAAAAGAACGTGTAGCACTTGTGTGTGGGGACTTGATTAAATATCAAGAACTCGGTTTTGATACAACCAATATACAATATCTTTCGGCATTGCAAGCGATTGATGAGTATAACCGCATTCATAAGGCTTTAAATTACGATTTAGGAGCAAAACTACAAGGAGTAATAGATTTTGTTTTAAAAAATGCAAAATATGAACAGCATGATCAGCCTTATGTTTCTAAAGAAGAGTTTTTTAAGAATGCAGATGCGCCTTTTGATATTTTTGCTACTTCAAGACATAGTTGCCGCGCATATTCCGTTAAAGATATTCCTATGCAAGAAATAACAGAATGCATCAATCTTGCAAGAACAACTCCTACTGCATGTAATCGTCAGCCGAACAAGACTTATGTGATTTCCAATTCGGAACAAATTAAGCGTATTGTAACAGTACAAGGTGGAGGGCGTGGCTTCGCAGAAAAGGCTAATAAATTACTAATAGTGACTAGCCGAGTAGATGTATTTAGCAGTAATGAATTGTTTGAGGCATTAAAATCAGGAGGTATGTATGTGATGAATTTATTATATGCTTTGCACTATCATCACATTGGTACGTGTCCATTAGAATGGAGTGGAGGAAAGAGTGATAAATGGCTGCGCATGTTTGTTGGTATTCCGGATAATGAAGAAATGATTATGTTGATAGCAACGGGTTATCCATTGGATGAATTTAAATATGTACTATCCAATCGGAATAAATTAGAAGATTCGATTCAAGTAGTTCCTTAAGCGAAAAATAATAATTCTTTTGTGTCTCGCTTTTTTGTCTATATCATCTTTTTCTGCCTCCTCATTGTTGTAGGAACGCACCTGTTATATGCATTGATAGTAGGGATTAGACGAGTTTGCAAAAAGCCAAAGCCCCGTTATCTACCTTACGCCATTGCGACAACCATTGGCATCGCATTCACTCTCAGCGTTATCAGCTACGGCTATTACATCGGGCGGTGGGAATTGGAGAAGAATGAGGTGGAACTGAAATACGATGCCCTTCCTCCTGCCTTTGAGGGATACACTATCGTACATCTATCCGACCTGCACCTCAATACATTCATCGGGCATGAAGACCAGCTGCAACGCATCATCGACAGCGTGAATAGCGCTCAGCCCGACCTTATCTGTTTCACAGGCGACCTAATATCCCTCGATACAGCGGAGATACGTCCGCTGGCACCGCTATTGCGGACGCTGAAGGCAAAAGACGGCATCTATTCCGTACTGGGTAATCACGACTTTATGCCCTACGGACGCGAGGAACCCGATTATGATCGTGTGGCCGCGATTATGACAGACCTGGAGACCGAACTGCTCGGTTGGCGGGTACTGAATAACGAGCACGTGACGATTCGGCGTGGAGAGGACGCTATCACCCTTATGGGCTGTATGAACTGGAGCGATGAGGGGTTCCCTCTCTTTCATCGCAGTAAACATCCGCCCTTGCAGAAAGGGGACCTCGATAAGGCGATGGAGGGTACCTCAGGGTTCCGTATCTTGCTGACCCATGATCCGAGTCAGTGGCATGCGCTGCTGCTTGAGCCAGGGCGCGACGATGTGGCGCTAACACTGAGCGGGCATACGCATTGTGGTCAGATGAGGGTGGGGGAGTGGACTCCCGCGAAGTGGTTCTTTGACGAAGTCCGTGGCCTCTATGCCTTTCGGCCTATCAGCCCTTCCGCCTCTCAGCCCTTAGCTCCAACGGAGCGCTCCTTAGGCTGCTTGCAGCCGCTCCTTAGCCCGCAGGGCGCTAAATTATATGTCAACACCGGCCTCGGGTGCACAGCACCCTTCCGTATTGCCGTGCCGATGGAGGTAACGGTGGTTGTGCTTCGATGATTTTCTTATTTCTCACAGATTCTACAGATTACGCAGATTATATATAATTTATTGTTTCTTTTTATTTTCGTTATGTTATCGTGAGCGAGCTCCCATAACCTAACAAAAACTAAAAAGTAAAAGGAAGGCTCCTTCGGCAAACCGACATCACCTTCCACGCTGTGCAAGACACATCGTAATAATAAATTATTGCAAGGAAATTACACAGAAAGTGTAGGGAGGTGGAAAGGCTGATGGGCGGAAAGGTTCTGTGGAATTTTTATTAGGTGGATGCGGAACGCAGACACGACGGGTGAACGAATCGGAACAAATATACCCTCGCCATCTGCGGAATGATCCTTGAATAATTTATTATTGTGTTGGTAACAACACGGGATGTGAGTTTACGAACATTCCCTTTTTTAGTTCTTTCTTTTTGGTAGTGGGAGTTTACTCACAACTAACGAAAAAAAGAAAGAATCGTGCCCTTGTGGCTAAGAAGTAAAAAAATAATAAATAAACAATCGGTGAAATCTGTGAAATCTGTGAGAGCTATCAGTCCTCGCTTCTGCGTTTTCTGCGAGAGAATTTATAAAAATCTGCATTTTTATTTGCATATATGATTTTTTTTTACTAATTTTGCAGCGATTTTGAGTGTACTGAAATGAAACTATCCATCATCATCCCCGTTTACAACGTCGCGCCATACGTGCGTAAGTGCGTTGAAAGCGTACTAAACCAAGACCTCGACCCGAAGGAGTACGAGGTCATCCTTGTGGATGATGGCTCTACGGACGGCTCCGGAGAGATATGCGATAGCCTCACCGCCTCTCCGCCTCTCAGCCCTTCCGCCTCTCCGCCTCTCAGCCCTTCCGCCTCTCAGCCTAAAATAAAGGTTATCCATCAAGAGAACCAGGGGCTCTCTATGGCGCGGAATGCGGGTATAGCGGTAGCAAAAGGCAAATACGTACAGTTTGTAGATTCGGATGACTACTTGGAGCCTAACGTGCTTGGCGGGCTTGTGGAGCAGATGGAGCGAGAGGAACTCGATGTGTTGAGGTTTGATTACCAGAACGTACGCCTGATAGGTGAGGCGATATATGAGGTATTTGAACCCAACAAAACGCCTCGCAAGGTGGATCGATGCACGGAGATTGTGGATGGGGAGACGTATCTCAATACGCGAATGGGGTATGCGTGCTATGCCGTGCAGTTTATGATTAGGCGCGCATTATTGGATGACTGTTCGTTTACGCGGGGGATATACTTTGAGGATACGGATTGGACACCACGGATGCTTTTACGCGCGCATCGCGTGAATGCGACCACAACGATAGTGTACAACTACTTGATGCGGGAAGGAAGTATCACCAAAGCGATTGCAACGGAAAAACAACGCAAGGTATTGGAAGATAAGATACGATTGATAGGAGCACTGAAACTGATGAGTGAAGGCACCAAAGACAAGCGATGGTTTAAGGGAATGATAGATGCTACGGTGCTATCGGCATTGGGAATAGTGGCTTCGCAATTCTGGGACGAAAGAAAGAAGTACTGGGGACAATTGAGGGAGTTGAAAGTGTATCCGTTATCGCTACTCGGCATTAGGCGCAGCGTAGCGGTGAAATATAGGTTGATAAATATCAGCCCCCATTTGTATTGCGGGTTAATTAGATGGAAGAATAAATGATACCTAAGATAATTCATTACTGTTGGTTTGGACGAGGCGAGATGCCTGCATTAGTGCAAGAATGTATCGCAAGTTGGCATAAACACATGCCTGATTGGCAATATATGTTGTGGAACGAGGATAATTTTGATATCGCTACGGCACCGGCTTATGTACAAGAAGCCTACGAGGCACGGAAGTTCGCCTTTGTGAGTGATTATGTACGGTTATGGGCGTTGGAACAATTTGGAGGATTGTATATGGATGTGGATTTTGAAGTATATAAGCCGTTTGACGATTTGATGGATTGTAAAGAGGGGGCTTTTATTGGACGAGAGGGAAGTAAACATCAGCCACCCATGATGGGCGTGATGGCGGCTGAGCCGCATCATCCCTGGATACAAGCGATGATAGAGACCTATAAGGAGAGGCACTTTGTGCTTGAGGTTATTGGCGGTAGGCGACAGGATACTGGCGAGAAATACGATATGACACCGAATGTGACGTATTTCGCAAAATTAAATATGCATAAGCCGGAATGGGTGCATATATATCCTGTGGAGTACTTCTGTCCCATATTGACGACAGGAGAAGATATTCGTAATGAGCATACCTATTGCGTACATAAGGGACTTTGTTCGTGGAACGAGAAAAATAAGGGATTGAAGGGATGGATATTATCTATAGTTTCTCCTGCAATGCGCACAAAAATTATTAAACTGAAGAGAAAATTATTAGGTTAGTGTTTTATCAAATATGATTCCACGAAAAGAATTGACATATTTCCCTTCAACTTACGCTTTTCAAGCGGTGCTTGCATATTTGGCGGCATTGCTTGTGATTTCCATCCGTTTTAGTGCCTATTCGATGCTCTGGTATTGGTGGGCGTTTGGTATTATTGGGGTGCTACTCTTCTTCTATGGATCCAATCACTTGACGAAGCAATGGGGAATATATACAGACCGCTTATTCAAAAAGCAACTCTTTTGGACCGCATTAGCGATACGTGTCATCATGGTGCTATTCCTCTATTGGTTCTTTACGCAATTGTCGGATAGGCCGCCTTTTATGTTCCATGCCGCGGATGCAGAAGCATATCACGATATGGCCGAGTGGATGACAGGTTGTATCAAAGATGGTAAAATCACATGGTTCTTAAAGGAAGTCTTATTTGCAGGTGGTGTGTCCGATGCGGGGTATCCAATGTACTTGGGCTTTATCTACTTGTTGACAGGGGATAGTATACTCATTACACGATTGATTAAGGCTATATGGAGTGCACTGACTTGCGTACTAATCTATAAATTGGGTAGCCGAAACTTTGGTGAATCCGTAGGGCGTATGGCGGGTATATTCGTGATGCTTGAACCGCACTTTATCATCTATAGTGGGTTACACCTCAAGGAGACGGAGATGATATTCCTATTGGTGTTCTTCCTTGAACGGGCAGATAATTTGATCCGCTCTCGTGAATTTAGAGTGGGAACGATTGCCCCTGTATTCCTGTTGGCAGCTTCGCTCTTCTTTTTCCGCACCGTATTAGGACTCGCGGCTATCTTTGCATTCATTATGGCACTATTGCTAAGTAGTCAAAAAGTAGCGAGTATTGGGAAACGATGGTTAGTGCTCATCCTATTTGTACTTTGTGCAGGTTTTTTTGTGGGAGGACGAGTGCTATCCGAAGTGGAAACGGTATGGGAAGGGCGGCATACCAATCAGGACTCTCGTTATGGGGTAATTAGAAAATCTCAGTCTTTAGCTAAATATGCTACGAAGACGGTGTTGGCACCTATGATTTTTACCATTCCATTTCCAACCATGGTGGAGACTCCCGGACAAGAGAATCACCGCATGCACCATGCGGGAAACGTGGTAAAGAATGTGTTATCGCTATTCGTTATTATTGCTTTAATTTTACTTATATTTGATAAATCCCCCACTACGGGTTGGCGAAACAATGTGCTGATTGGAGCCTTTTTGATTGCATATCTAATCATTATTGTACAATCCGCCTTTATACATGCGGATCGATTCCACTTGCCCGCGTATATTATCGAGCTGCTGTTTGCAGCGTATGGTGTATCCCAAATGCATCGAATCAAATATAAGCAACTCTATACGTATTGGTGTGTACTCATGTTCGTAGCGTGGGTAGCGTGGGCATGGTTTAAATTAACTGGACGAGGATTGGATTAATGATTAGTGCTTAATGCTTAGTATAGTATGAAGAGAATACTGATTATAGGTAATTATCAGCCGGGGGTTGGTGGCATTAGTGGGCAAATGGAGGTGCTGTACCAATGTCTGCTGAAGGAGGGAGTTAATTGTACTATTTTCTCAACGAAAGGTTCTTTTATTAAACGGTTACTGCTATTTTGTAGGCTTTTGCGTACAGCTCGCCAATATGATGTATTGCATATTCATGGCTGTTCAGAGTGGGGCTTCTTGCCTATCGTTTATGGCGTAACTATCGGAAAGATTTGCCATAAACGCATCATTGTTACCTACCATGGGGGAGGGGCAGATGAATATTTTAGCCAACATGCACGATTTGTGAAACGTTGGCTCAATCGAGCGGATAAGGTGATTGTGCTTAACGGATATTTGGACAAGGTATTTAAGAAATATGAAATACCTTGTATTGTAATTCCTAATATTGTAGAATTTAACGAGCCTATTCAATGTAGGACACATAAGGGCATCCGTTTTATTAGTGTACGGCATTTGAGGCCCCTTTATAATATCCCATGTATTTTGAAGGCTTATCGTCAAGTTCGAGAGCAATATACTGCTTGCTCGCTAACGATTCTGGGACAAGGTCCGCAACGAGAGGAACTGGAACAGATGGTGCAGGATTTGCACATACCGGATGTTTCTTTTGTCGGGCAAGTGCCAAATACAGAGATTATGCGCTATTTAACTGAAAGCGACATTATGCTCTCTGCTCCTCATATTGACAATATGCCTGTATCGGTGCTCGAAGCAATGAATGCCGGTGTGCTCGTTATCTCTAGTCGAGTAGGGGGCGTTCCCTGCATCATAGAGGAAAATCAAACGGGATTGTTCTTTACGGATGATAAAGCAGCAGAATTGGCATCAAAAATGATGTGGGCGATAGAGCATCCCAAAGAAAGAGAGGAGATGGTTATTGCAGCACAAAAGGATGTGCAGAAATATACATGGAAAAATATAAAAGATCAAATTTTTAATGTTTATCAATTATGAGTCTTTATGGTTGTATAAATCCTTAGCATTTATCAATCCTAAATCACCAACTAGTACTGTTGCGATAAATTTCGCATAAAATTATAAATCGTTAAATAAAGTTTGTTCTTTGACATTTTGATTGAAAGGAAAAGAGTCATTAGGCTTAGTTAGTAACTCTTTAAGGTCTGCCCGTTCTAAAGCGGAAA
>JAZLHD010000117.1:0-1506 GCA_045616645.1 Paludibacteraceae bacterium | reverse complement strand
CCCATTAAAGCGGTACGCGAGCTGGGTTCAGAACGTCGTGAGACAGTTCGGTCCCTATCCGGCGTAGGCGTAGGATATTTGAGAGGAGCTGCCCTTAGTACGAGAGGACCGGGGTGGACGGACCACTGGTGTATCTGTTGGATACCAAATCCATGGCAGAGTAGCCAAGTCTGGCAGGGATAAACGCTGAAGGCATCTAAGCGTGAAGCCCCCCTCAAGATGAGATATCCCAGTTAGTAAGATCCCTTGAAGACTACAAGGTAGATAGGGCCAAGGTGTAAGCACAGTAATGTGTTCAGCTGATGGTTACTAATAGATCGAGGGCTTATCCAATAGTTTTAGGATAGAGATGATAAGATAGATTTCAGTATTTGATTTTGAGAGAACATTTTGCTATAATGTTTTCCAGAGCGTAAGCTTAAATTCCTCGATAGCTCAGCGGTAGAGCATTCGGCTGTTAACCGAAGGGTCGTTGGTTCGAACCCAACTCGGGGAGTTTTTTTATTGAGGATGAAGACCCATGAATACGGCTCCATGGTCAAGCGGTTAAGACATCGCCCTTTCACGGCGGTAACACGGGTTCGATTCCCGTTGGAGTCATTTAAGCATTTCGCCGATGTGGCTCAATTGGCAGAGCAGCTGATTTGTAATCAGCAGGTTATCGGTTCGAGTCCGATCATCGGCTTTGACAATATATTTTGTCAGTATGCACATTGTGCGGACCTGTAGCTCAGTTGGTTAGAGCAACCGGCTCATAACCGGTCGGTCCTGGGTTCGAGTCCCCGCAGGTCCATATAATATTTAATAAGGCCCAGTGGCTCAGTTGGTTAGAGCGTCGCCCTGTCACGGCGAAGGTCGTCGGTTCGAGTCCGATCTGGGTCGTTAGAGCTTGATATACAGGCTCTTGACTCGATTAACATCGAGTCCCAGTTATTGGTTGCCTGATAGGTAACTGAGGGATCTTAGCTCAGCTGGGAGAGCATCTGCCTTACAAGCAGAGGGTCACAGGTTCGAGCCCTGTAGGTCCCACTTAATTAAATATTTTGCTCCGGTGGCGGAATTGGCAGACGCATGGGACTTAAAATCCCACGGTGGTGACACCGTACCGGTTCAAGTCCGGTCCGGAGCATTAACAAGAGAGTTAAGATAGCTTAACTCTTTTTTAATATTACTGAAAGGTATGAGTATGACTTTACAGGAAGCAATTAACGAGAGACATTCAGTAAGAGCTTATGAAGATAAGCCAATTCCAAAGGATGTTGCTGAGGCACTTAATAAGTGTATTGAAAAATGTAATAACAAGGCTGGGCTTAATATACAGCTAGTCCTTAATGAGCCTAAGGCATTCAACGGGCCGTTAGCTAAGTACGGCCACTTTTCAGGATGTAAGAATTATATTGCTTTAGTTGGTAAGGACACACCAGATTTCGAAGAAAGATGTGGATACTACGGAGAATATATTGTTCTGAAGGCTCAGCAGCTTGGACTTAATACATGCTGGGTTGC
>JAZLHD010000116.1:0-1028 GCA_045616645.1 Paludibacteraceae bacterium | reverse complement strand
ATGGGGGTGTAGCTCAGCTGGGAGAGCATCTGCCTTGCACGCAGAGGGTCAGGAGTTCGATCCTCCTCATCTCCACCAAAAGGAATGGGCGCATAGCTCAGGTGGTTAGAGCGCACGCCTGATAAGCGTGAGGTCGATGGTTCGAGTCCATTTGTGCCCACCACTAAGGAAAGATTTGAGTAATCAAAGAGATTTGGTTACTGAAATCTGTTCTTAGGAACAGAAAAAGAAGAAACTTGAAAACTGAATAAAGCAAAAGTAATGCAAATGAGGATACTACGAGTTAAAAAGACGATAAGATAAAAATTATCGGGTAAATAAAAACTACAATGGTATTTGAGATAATTAACAATTACTCAAGAGAACTCAAAAACATGAAGCAAAATGGTAAAGCTATAAAGAGCGCAGGGCGAATGCCTTGGCATTGGGAGCCGAAGAAGGACGTGATTAACTGCGATAAGCCATGGGGAGTGGTAAGTACACATCGATCCATGGATTTCCGAATGGAGCAATCCAGATGAGCAAACCTCATCTATCTTGTACTGAATAAAATAGGTGCAAGAGGGAAACCGCCTGAACTGAAACATCTAAGTAGGGCGAGGAAAAGAAATCAACCGAGATTTCCTAAGTAGTGGCGAGCGAACGGGAAAGAGGCTAAACCTGGGGAAGCAATTCTTCAGGGGTTTCGGACAGCATTTAGCATTGATGAGTGTTAACCGAATGGTGTGGGAAAGCCAATCAGAGAACGTGAGAATCGTGTAGGTGAAAACACAAGTCAGCGAGCTGGATCCAGAGTACCGCCGGACACGTGAAACCCGGTGGGAAGACGGGGGGACCACCCTCCAAGCCTAAATACTACCCAATGACCGATAGTGAATAAGTACTGTGAAGGAAAGGTGAAAAGAACCCCGGGAGGGGAGTGAAAGAGAACCTGAAACCCTGTGCTTACAAGCACATAGAGCACATCAAAGTGTGATATGGTACCTTTTGTAGAATGGTCCGGCGAGTTATGATATGCAGCAAGGTTA